>NZ_JBWMAX010000015.1:0-120129 GCF_056521385.1 Rhodoferax sp. RT5P35
AAGGGGGGCATGGCACATCTCCTTCAGGGCCAGGGAATATTCCCCAGCCAGAAGGCTTACCCTCAACGCCCTTCGTCGCAAGTCACACGCAAACAAAAACGCGGTGGCGGCCTGTGAGGACCTGCCACCGCGTCAGCGGTTTAGTTCAACGTGATGTACACCGCAAAACCTGCGGTTTAATTCGGCTACTGAGGTTTAAATCATCCATTGAAATCTCCTGGAAGTGGCTTGCAGGCTGGGTATTTGCAAAATAAGTGATTGTTTATACAGGTATAAAAATTCCGCTAAACCCCGCAGCCAAACAACGGCCAAGTATGCAGCGAGGCGATGCTTTGAAAACCTCCACGCTACGGCATTAGTCCATCAAAAGGTGGATAAGGGAAATGCTCTATTTTTTATAGCTATAACCGCATATGGAATAAGCGCCAGGGACACTTTTCTCTTGAAATTTTGCCGATGCCACCCGCAGTTGGGCTGAACCACCAGGGTACCGGGTTGACTTTGACCGTCCGTCACGGGCAACCGCCGGGAGGGGTCAGAGCCCAAATGCGGGTTACGACTGTTCTTTTACCGTCGTGATCGTGCGCGCAATTGGGATCTGACCCCACCCGGCTACGGCTGTTCCCGCACCGCCACGGTCAGCCGCGCAGTCGGAATCTGACTGCACCAGGCTGCTCCCGCCAAGCTGCGTTCAGCTTATGAATCCAACCCCAACCGCTTGCAAATCTCCAGCGTCGCCACACTCTGGTTCATGGTGTAGAAATGCAGGCTGGGTGCGCCACCGGCTATCAGGCGTTCGCACAGGTCGGTGACCACTTCCAGGCCGAAGGCCTTGATGCTGGCGGTGTCGTCGCCGTAGCCTTGCAGGCGCAGGCGGACCCAGCGGGGGATTTCGGCGCCGCAGGCATCGCTGAAGCGCATGAGCTGCGACGAGCTGGCGATGGGCATGATGCCGGGGACCACCGGGATGGTCACGCCCAGTTTGCGGGCATCGTCCACCAAACGGAAATACGCGTCGGAGTTGTAGAAGTACTGGGTCATGGCCGAGTTGGCCCCGGCGTGGACTTTGATGGCGAAGGCGTTCAAGTCGGCATCGGCCGACTTGGCCTGGGGATGCACCTCGGGGTAGCAGGCCACCTCGATATGGAAAGCGTCGCCGGTCTCGGCGCGGATAAAGGCCACCAGGTCGCTGGCGTAGTGGAATTCACCGCCAGCGCCGTAGCCGCTGGGCAGGTCGCCGCGCAGAGCTACCAGGCGCTTCACACCCATGCCTTGCAATGTGGCGAGCTGTGTCCGCACAGTGGCCTTGGTGGCACCCACGCACGAGAAGTGGCTGGCGGCAGACACGCCCTCGGCCAGGATCTCGGCCACGGTGCCAAAGGTGCCTTCTTGGGTGGAACCACCGGCACCGAAGGTGACCGAGCAGAACTCGGGTTTCAGCGCATACAGGGCCTGGCGCACGGTGCGCAGCTTGGCCGCGCCTTCAGGCGTTTTGGGAGGAAAAAACTCCAGACTCAGGGGAATATTCTTGGCCATGGCTCATGCCACCTTTTTTGCATAAATGAAGAATTCACGGTTGCCGTCGCCGCCTTCGAGCACGCTGTCAAACCAGTCCAGCACTTCCAGCTCCACCTCGGCGCAGCATTGGCGCAGGCGCGCCTCCACCACGGCGTACAGGGCGGGGTCGCGCACGATGCCGCCCTTGCCGACCTGGCCGGGCTGCAGTTCAAACTGGGGCTTGACAAGCATCAGCAGATGGCCTTCGGGCGGTAGCAGGGGCACCAGCGCGGGCAGGATGTGGGTGAGCGAGATGAAGGACACATCGCCCGTGACCAGGTCGAACTCGGGCGTGGTGTCCACCCCGTCCAGCCCGGCCTTGCGGCGGTGGCGCTTGGGGGCGGCATCGGCGGTGGGTTCAGCCTCCAGCGGTCGCGCATTGACTTTGCCGGTGGCCTGGGCGATGTGCGCCTCGATCTCGGCATCGTCTGCGTCGTCGCTGTCGTCGTAGTCGGTAACTTCGCCGCCGCCGCGCATCCAGCCGTAGGGGGCCTCGGGCTCGGGGTCGTCTACGGTGGGCGGCACCCAGTGCTCAGACAAGACCAACTCGCAGGCCTCTTGCAGCGATTCGGGGGTGAGGGAGCGGGCGTTCAGCCCCTCCACGCACAGCACCCGGGCATCGACGCGCAGCTTGGGGTGCAGCTGGGCATGCCCCACGTCCACACCCGTAACCTGGGCCACGCCCGCCTGCAGCAGGCAGTCGGTAAAGCCACCGGTGCTTTGGCCCACGTCCAGTACATACAGCCCCGTCACGTCCAGGCCGGTGTGCTTGAGCGCGGCTTCCAGCTTGAGCCCGCCGCGCGAAACGTAGCGCGCCTCGGCATCGTTGAGCAGCTCCAACTGCGCGTCTTCGGGGATGTCGTCCTTGTTCTTGACCACGTCGCGCCATTTGATGCCGTCAAACCAGCGCATCCCCCCGGTGATGAGGCGCACGGCCTGGGAGCGGGATGCGGCCATGCCGCGTTCTACTAACAATTGGTCTGCACGCATAATTTTTGGCCCTCCCCCAGGCTTGCCCACTGCCCCGAACTCGGCTTGTAAAGCCGAGAGCGCATGTGGCCGCCAACCCCCTACCGGGGGCGAACCCTATGGTCTGGCAAAGCCAGTCCCATGGGTTCCTGGAATGGAGAGCGCTGCTTTCTTTCAGTGGTTATTGCTATTAGTAGCGGTAAGCGTCGGCTTTGTACGGGCCGGCTTTGCTCACGCCGATGTACGCGGCTTGCTCGTCGGTCAGCTCGGTCAGCATCGCGCCGACCTTCTTCAGGTGCAGGCGGGCGACTTTTTCGTCCAGGTGCTTGGGCAGCACGTAGACCTTGCCGTTTTCGTACGCGTCCTTCTTAGTGAACAGCTCGATCTGGGCGATGGTCTGGTTGGCGAAGCTGGCCGACATCACAAAGCTGGGGTGGCCGGTGCCGCAACCCAAGTTGACCAAACGGCCCTTGGCCAGCAAGATGATTTTCTTACCGCTGGGGAAAGTGATGTGATCGACTTGCGGCTTGATTTCTTCCCACTGGTACTGCTCGATCGCCGCAACTTCGATTTCGTTGTCGAAGTGGCCGATGTTGCAAACGATGGCCTGGTCTTTCATACGCAGCATGTGGTCGTGGGTGATGACGCTCTTGTTGCCGGTGGTGGTGACGAAGATGTCGGCGTGTTCGCAGGCGTAGTCCATGGTGACCACGCGGTAGCCTTCCATGGCGGCTTGCAGGGCGTTGATGGGGTCGATCTCGGTGACCCACACTTGCGCCGATAGCGCGCGCAGGGCCTGGGCCGAGCCCTTGCCCACGTCGCCGTAGCCGGCAACGACTGCGACTTTGCCTGCAATCATCACGTCGGTGGCGCGCTTGATGCCGTCCACCAGGGATTCGCGGCAGCCGTACAGATTGTCGAACTTGCTCTTGGTGACGGAGTCGTTGACGTTGATGGCACGGAACAGCAGCGTGCCCTTGGCCGACATTTCGTTCAGGCGGTGGACGCCAGTGGTGGTTTCTTCGGTCACACCGATGATTTCAGCGGCCTTGCGGGCGTACCAGGTAGGGTCCACGGCCAGCTTGGCCTTGATGGCAGCGTACAGCAGCGTTTCTTCTTCGCTGGTGGGGTTGGCGATCAACGAAGCGTCTTTTGCGGCGCGCTGGCCCAGGTGCATCAGCAGCGTGGCATCGCCGCCGTCGTCCAGAATCATGTTCGGGCCTTCGCCAGGGGTGCCCTTGGCACCGAAGTCAAAGATGGCGTGGGTGTAGTCCCAGTAGTCTTTCAGCGACTCGCCCTTGATGGCGAACACCGGCGTACCGGCCGCAGCGATGGCGGCGGCGGCGTGGTCTTGCGTGGAGAAGATGTTGCACGAAGCCCAGCGCACTTGCGCACCCAGGGCCTGCAGGGTTTCGATCAGCACGGCGGTCTGGATCGTCATGTGCAGCGAGCCGGTGATGCGCGCGCCTTTGAGCGGCTGGGCCGCAGCGAATTCTTCGCGGATGGCCATCAGGCCGGGCATTTCGGTTTCGGCAATGCGGATTTCGCGCTGGCCCCAGCCTGCCAGGGACAGGTCGGCAATGGCTTGGTCAGGGGTCGATACGGGGACAGATTTGAGGACTGCATTCATGGAGGGCTCCAAAACAGGTTGGTACATGTTGGTAGGGCCACTGCGCAGACGGCGAACCGGGACTCACCCGAATCTCAGCCTAGCAGGCAGTGGGTGAGCGCGGTTATCAATTGATAGATAGTTTCCGAGCCTCACACCCGTGCCGGTTGTTACCAGGCCAGGGGTTGCAGCGCTCCTCGGAGAGTTCAGATTATACGAAGGACGCAGTACGGCTTGCAAATACTATTTATTTGATAGCGGTTAGCGCACGTTCTGTATTCGCTAACGCCCTATTTCTTATAAATTTTAATAGCCATGAGCGCATCCTGGGCAGACAGGGAAGATGGGTTGGCCGATCTAACGGCAGACTGGCTGCGCGACTTGCGCTTCTTCCACCAGATCACTACGCCGGTGACGCTGAGCATGGCCACCACCAGGCCCATCAGCGAGATCAAGATCCGCCCCGGCAGGCCCAGAATGCGGCCTGAGTGCAGCGGGAATTGCGCCTGCACAAAAATGTCGGCGGCCGTGCCCTTCCAGGGCTCGCGGGTGCCCAGCATGCGCCCGTCCCCGCCGTCCAGGTAGAGCGTGCGCGGGCCGACACCGCCAGAGCCGTGCGCGTCTTCGGGCTCAAAAAACTGTACGCCGTAAATGCCGAAATTGCGGGCGTAAAAAACCGAACCAACGGGCTCGCTCCAGCCGCGCTGCGCGGCCTCGGCGCGGGCGGCATCCAGCACCTGGGCGTAGCCGCGCTGCGGCAGGATGGGCCGGTTCTCTTCGGTTGGGGTGCGCACATCGAAGGGCGATGGCGTGACGTTGGACACCAGCGACATCACCGGAAAAAACACCTCGCGGTACAGGTTCAGCGAGAACGCCGTGAAGGCCACCACGAACAACAGCCCCCAGGTCCACAGGCTGCTCGCGCGGTGCAGGTCAAAATTCAGCTTGTACGACCCGCCGCGCCAGCGCACCCGCCAGGCCGGCATCCAGCGCTGCCAGCCGCTCTTGCGCGGCGCGCCCGACCCGGCCGGGCGCACCGGCAGCGTCAGGTAGAAACCAGTGAAGCAGTCCACTGTCCAGACCAGCGCCACCACGCCCATCAGCCACACGCCCCAGCGGTCTATGCCCCATATCTCCGGCATGTGCAGGCTGTAGTGCAGCACGTACAAAAAGGAGATGAAATTTTCTTCGCGGATGGGCCAGACCGCGCCCCATTCGCGCCGCCCCAGTTCCTCGCCAGACACCGGGTCCACAAACACCTGGTTGAAGCCCGGCTTGAGCAGCTCGCCGCTGGCCGGATCGACCCGGCCCTCGACACCAAAGGCCAGCGAATGGCCGGGCTCGGCGGCCAGCGGAACAAAGCTGACCTGCACGCTAGGGTGCCGGGCTTCGATCTGCTGCGCCAGCTCCAGCACCGGCAGCGCCGGGCCTTCGGCGCGCGCGTCCAAAAGATGCGGATTCAGCCACCCGTCGAGTTCGTGGTCCCAGGAAATCACCGCGCCGGTGACGCCGGAGATGAACAGGAAACCGGCGATGAAAAGGCCCACCCAGCGGTGGACCAGGACAAGTAGCAAACGCATGTGTCAGGCCTTGTCAGAAGTCGAACCGCGCGCTCAGGCTGAGGCTGCGCGGATCGGCGGGTTTGGTCCAGTTGGCGTACTGGTATTCCCAGAAGCGCGCATTGGTAACGTTGTTGATACCGGCGCGCAGCGTGGTGGCATAGCCGCCCAGGTTCAGGCTGTAGCTGGCACCGAGGTTGTAGACGGTGTGCGCACCGACCTGCACGCTGTTGGCGGCATTCAGCAGCACACTGCCGGTGAACTTGGCATCGGCCGACAGCTCCAGCCCGGTGGCCTGCGGCATCTGGTAGCGCACGCGGGCCGTGGCCATCGACTTGGGCGCACCCGCGACGCGGTTGCCGATGTTGGCATTGCCCTTGTTGTACGCGGTGTTGAGCAGCATCAGGTTGCCAGACAGCTGCCACTGCGCGCCGACGCGCGTGGCCGCGCCGAGTTCCAGGCCCTGGTAGCGCGAGGCACCGTCCTGCACCAGCACATTGCTGCTGTTGGCGTACTCGCTGGGCCGCTCGATGCGGAACAGCGCCGCCGTGGCGTTCCAGCGCTGCTGCTCGGATTTGACGCCGATCTCGTACTGCTTGCTGGTCAGCGGGTCGAGCAGCCGATTCGCATTCGCATAGGTACTGCCAACGGTCTTGCCCGGCTCCAGCGATTGCATGTAGCTGGTGTAGACCATGGTATTGGCGGCGGGCCGGAACATCAGCGCCACGGTGGGGGTGGTCACGCTGTCGGAGTAGTTGCTTTGCAGGCTGCCGTCGACGTTGTAGTCGTTCTGCGCGTAGCGGGTGTGGCGCAGACCGCCGAGCACCGACCAGCGCTCCGACAGCTTGACCGTATCGCTGGCAAAGACAGCTTTCTGCGTGATGTCGCCAGCGCGGTACAGGTTCAGGTTGCCCTGGCTGGTGTAGCTGCGGGTATTGGGCGCAAAGATATTGCCCGGGCCGAGGGTGATCCAGGCACCGTTGGCGCTGTAGTCGTTCAACTGCTTTTGCCAAGCGGTGCCCAACACCAGTTGGTGCTCCAAGCCACCGGCCATGGCCCGGCCTTCCAGCATCGCCTGCCACTGGTCAAAGCGGTGGCCTTCGCGCGAGTCCGATCGGTTCTCGTTGTAGTTACCGGCAGCATCTTGCAGGTACAGGATGCTCTCGTTGCGGCTGCGCTGCGAGGTGCTGTAGCTGTAATGGGTGCTGGCCGTCCAGTCGGGCGAGATGCGGTACTTCAGCCCGGTGGAGGTAAACAAAAATGCGGTGTCAAGAAACTGCCCGCCGCTGAGCAGGCTCTGGCTGTCGCCCGGCACCGTGCCCGGCAGACTGCCGCCGACCAGTTGCCCGGCAGAGATGGAAGGCCCCTGCCCTTCGGTCTTGCGCTTCTGGTGCAGCGCGTCGAAGTTCCAGGTCAGGTCCGAGGTCAGCCGCGCGTCCAGCGCCAGCGACACCGACTGCCGGTCCACCGTGCCGTCGTTGAAGGTCTTGCCGTTTTCATTCACCACGTTCAGGCGGTAGCCAAACCTTTTGTCTTCGCCAAAACGCCCCCCAAGATCGACGCTCTGGCTCCAGATGCTGTTCGACTTGTAGCCCAGCTCGATGCTGCGCAGCGGCTCGTCCGTGGGCTGCTTGGTGACGTAGTTGATGAGTCCGCCCGGCGAGCCAAAGCCGTACAGAAAACCCGACGCACCTTTGAACAACTCGATCTGCTCAAAGTGCTCGTACGGCAGCGTGATGGCATAGCTCAGAAACGGCTTGCCATCGATGCGGTAGGCGTTCTGCCAGTCCAGGTCCAGGCCGCGCACCGTCACGTAAGTGGCCCAGCTGCTGTAGGCACCGCTGTTGTCGGTGACCGAGGCGTCGAGGGCGAACACATCGCCCAGCTTGCTGATCTGGCGCTGCTGCAACTCTTCGCGCGTTACCACCGTGGTCGACAGCGGAGTTTCCAGCTGCGTGCGCGTGCCCAGGGCTCCGCCGCCCAGCTTGGCCTGCAGGCCCGGTGCGGCGTCGGCAGTCGCGCTGGCGGTGACGGTCACGGCCGGCAACACCGCCGCTCCTGGGGTGGAAGGTACTGGGGTCAAAGGGCTGGCCGGTGGCTCGCCCGGTGCGCTGGCCGCACGCACGGTGTAGGACTTGTCGCCGGTTTTGCCCGCCTCCAGGCCGCTGCCCACCAGCAGCGCCGCCAGTGCCTGCTCGGGGGTGTAATGCCCATTCAAGGCCGCGGCTTGCTTGCCGCGCACCAGGTTTGCATCCACGCCGACCAGGATGCCGGTGCTGGCCGCCAGCGCCGTCAATGCGCGGTCCAGCGGCTGGGCGCTTTGCTGCAACAGCAGGCGGGTGCCGGGTTGGGCGGTCTGGGTCTGGGCCTGGGCGGCTGCGAACGGCAGTGCCAGGGCCGTGACCAGCGCCGTGTTCAACACCGACAGGCGCAGCTTACAAGCCAGCATGGGCGGGGTACGAAAAAGGGTTTTGGGCATGCGCTACTTTCAAAGGGTGGAATAAAAACAAAAGGTCTTCATTTCCCATGACAAGCGGCGCGGCATTTCGGGTAGGGCGGGCGGGCATTTATTTTTGCTGCCGGACCAGGGCCAGGTAGTCGGTGTAAAAAGTGACCTGGATCGGCAAGGCCTGGACCAGCAGGGCCAGCGCCTCGCGCGGCTGGGCCACCGGCAGTACGCCGGTGAAGCGCAGCGTCTGCGAGGCCGGGGCATCCACGTCCAGCACGCCAGGCCGGTAGCGGGCTAGCTCGGCCAGCACCTCGGGCAGGGGCGCGTCGTAGAACACCAGAATGCCCTGGGCCCAGCCGATGGCCATTGGGCCTGCACCATCCGGCAGCGGCAGCACCCGTTGCGCATCGAACCTGGCAGATTGGCCCGCGCTGAGCGGCATGGCCTGGGCGGGCGCTTGGGCCGGCGTGATCTGCACGGTGGATTCGGTAACCGTCACACGGCTGTCGGCGGCATCCTGGCGAACGGCGTAGCGGGTGCCCATCGCGCGCACCGTGCCGTCGCGGCCCTGCACCTCGAACGGTCGGCCATCTTTGGCCACCTGCACCAGCACTTCGCCCTGGCGCAACCGCAGAACGCGGCGCTGGGCGCTGTAGTCGATGTCCACCGCACTGAGGGTGTTGAGGGTGATGCGGCTGCCGTCGTCCAGGGTGAAGCTGCGCACCTCGCCCGCAGCGGTGTGCTGGTCGGCTCCGTACCGGGCCAGCAGGCTGGCACCGGTGCCAGTTTGCAAGCCCGCCCAAGCGACCACCGCAACCATGGCCAGGCCCGCCAGGCCCAGCACCGCGTTGCGCATCCGATCTTGGGCTGGGGATACCGCAGCGAAATCCGCACAGGCAGCTTCCAGCGCCTCGGGGGTGGCAGCGTGCCACAGGCGGGCGATTTCGGCGTACACGGTGGCATGGTCTGGATGCGCTGCACACCACTGGGCGTGCGCGCGCACCCGCGCTGCGTCTGGCGGGCCAGGCTCGGCCAGCGCGACCACCCATTCGGCAGCTTGCAGGCGGATCTGCTGTAGCGGGTATGCGGCGCTGTCGCTCACTGCCGGATCCCGGTCTGCGCCGGGCAGGCATGCCGGGCATGGCAATGGGCCAGCACCATGGCCAGGTACTGCTTGACCCGGGTTTCGGACACGCCCAGGCGCTGGGCGATGGTGCTGTAGCTTTCGCCATGCAGGCGGGCCCACACAAAGGCGGTGCAGGGCTTTTCTCCCACCTCGTGCACCAGCAGCGCGACGATCTGGCCCAGCGCCTGCTGGGCGGCCGCCGCGTCTTCGGCGCTGGCGTGCAGCTTGCCTTCGGCCAGGATGGCCAGGGTGCGCAAGCTGTCGTCCTCTACCCGCTGGCGGTGGTAGCGGTTGATGAGCAGGCGGCTGGCCAGCACCACCAGGTAGGCACGGGGTTCACGCAGCGCAGGCTGGGTGGGCAGCTCCAGCAGCCGCACAAAAGTGTCATGGCTCAGGTCCGCCGCGTTCTGGGCGCAGCCCAGCTTGCGCCACAGCCAGCCGCGCAGCCAACCGTGGTGGTCGCCGTAGAGGCTTTCGGCACTGGGAAGGGACGCGGGGCGCAGGGGGGTCACGGGTGACAAGAGGCCCCGACAACGGCGCCAATCTAAATAAGAATTACTCTTATTATCCATGAAGCAGGCCGCCGCTTACCCAATACTATGCATTTGATAGCTAGTAGTGCAGGCGGAATATGCGCTAGACCCTGTTTTCCCTTATAAAACAACGGTGGGACCGAAAAAAAAACCATCCCGCGGGGGATGGCTTGGGGCGGCCCGGCGGCCCGCAGGGGGCTGAGCCGGGCACACAAGGTAGCTTGGCAAGGGCTGGGCTAGGTCACCATGCCCAGCAGGCGGGGCAGCCACAGGGTCAGACTGGGCCAGAAGGTCACCACCAGCAAGAAGCCGATCATGGTTTTCAGCCAGGGCCAAACGGCAATGGTCAGCTCGCTGATACCCATTTTGGTGATGCCCGATGCCACATACAGGTTCAGGCCGACGGGTGGGTGGCACAAGCCGACCTCCATGTTGACGGCCATCAAAATGCCGAAGTGCACCGGGTGGATGCCCATTTTGACGGCCACCGGGAACAGGATGGGGGCCATGATCAGCACGATGGCAGCCGGGTCCATAAAGTTGCCAGCGGCCAGCAAAATCACATTCACCAGCAGCAAGAAAGCCACCAGGCCGAAGCCCTGGGCGCTCATCCACGCGGCCATGGCCTGTGGAATCTGCTCAGAGGTCATCAAAAACGAGAACAGCACCGCGTTGGTGATGATGTACAGCAGCATGGAGCTCATGGCTGCGGCACTGCGCAGCGACTTGGGCACGTCGCGCAGCTTCAGGTCTTTGTAGACAAACACCGAGATAAAGAACGCATACACCGCCGCCATGGCGGCCGCCTCGGTAGGGGTGAATTTGCCGCTGTAGATGCCGCCAATCACCACCACGATCAGCAGCAGGCCCCACATGCTGTCGCGGAAGGCCTGGTAGCGCTCACGCCAGGTGGCCTTGGGCATGCGCGGATAGTCCAGCTTCTTGGCACGCCACCAGGTGGTCACGCCCAGCAAAAAGGACAGGCACAGACCGGGCACGATACCGGCCAGGAACAGCTGGCCCACCGAGGCCGAGCTGACGGCTTCGCCATTCGGGCCGACACCGTTCATGCCGGCGGTGGCGATGGAGTAGATCACCAGGTTGATCGACGGGGGGAACAAGATACCCAAGGCACCCGAGGTGGCAATCACGCCCGCCCCGAATTGCTTGGGATAGCCCTGCTTGACCATGGCGGGCAGCATGATGGAGCCCACCGCCACCACGGTGGCCACCGACGAGCCGGAGATGGCTGCAAACAGGGCACAGGCCAGCACACCGGCCAGGCCCATGCCGCCGTACCAGTGGCCGATCATGGAGGTGCAGAAGTTGATCATCCGTTTGGCCACGCCTCCGTGCGTCAGAAAGTTGCCCGCCAAGATGAAGAACGGAATCGCCATGATTTCGAACTTCTCGATGCCGGTAAACAGCTTCAAGGCGACCGAGGCCACGGGCACGTCGGTCAGCGTGAACAGAAAGGTCAGCACCGTCAGGCCCAGCGCGATCGAAATCGGCATGCCTGTAATCATCAACAGTACAAGCAGGGAAAAAATGATAAGGGTATTCATAAACAGTCTCCGGCGGCTTTAACGTGATGGCCCATGGGCTTCTTCGCCAACACCGGCCACGGTATGTGCGGCATGGGGCACTTCACCGGTCTGCCAGAACTGCCAAGCCACTTGCAGAAAGCGAAAGCACATCAGCGACGAACCCAGCGGCACGCAGGAATAGGCGATCCAGGTAGGGATTTCCATGTCGGGCGAGGTCGGGCCTTCAGGCACATCGCCCAACTCCAGGCCCAGCGTATGGAACAGCGCGTAGTGGAAGCCGTTGTCCCACACGAAATGTGCGCCCAGCGTGGCCACCACGCCGGTAAACAGCGCACCCGCCAGCAAACCAAACAATACGAGCCATTTGGCTTTTTCGGGTGGCAACAGGCGCACCAGCACGTCCACGCCCACATGGGTGCCGTTGCGCACACCGTAGGCCGCGCCGAATTTGGCCATCCACACAAACATGTAGATGCACAGCTCTTGCGCCCAGCTCACGTCCATGCGCACGGCATAGTCTTGGATGTAGGGCACGCCGCTCAAAAAGCGGTGCACCACCGCCATGAAGATGACCAGGGTGGCGGCACCGATCAGGAAGGTGATGAGCCACTCTTCCAGGTGGTTAAGGATTCGATTGAACATGAAAGCTCCAAAAATGAAACAGCCACGACCTGCGTGGCTGTTCCAGGGCCAGGATGGATTACTTGGGGGCAGTGAAGCCGGAGGCTTTGTAGGCGGCTTCGATGGTGGCTTTGCCCACGCGGGATTCCATTTCCTTGTGCACCGGCATCAGTGCTTTTTTCCACTCGTTTAGTTCGGCCGGGGTCGGCGTGTAAACGGTGGTTTTGCCGCTGGCCTTGATTTTGTCCAGGGCGACGGCGTTTTCGGTGGCGGCAATTGCATTGGCGTAGGTGGTGGCATCCTTGACCGCGCCTTCGAGCGTGGTGCGGATGTCGGGGGGCAAGCCGTCCCAGAACTTCTTGTTGACGATCACCGCATAGGCCAGGTGGCCGTGGTTGGAGATAGTGATGTGCTTTTGCACCTCATAGGTTTTTTGGGTGTAGAAGTTGGACGGCACGCCTTCGGTGCCATCCACCACGCCCGACTGCAGCGCCTGGTACAGCTCGCTGAAGGCCATCACCTGTGGGATCGCGCCCAGGGCACGCATCTGCGCGTCCAGCACCTTGGAGCTCTGGATGCGCATCTTCATGCCCTTGAAATCAGCCACGGTGTGCAGCGGCTTGTTGGCGCTCATGATGTGGAAACCGTTGTCCCAGTAGGCCAGGCCGTGGATGCCCTTGGGCTCCAGTTTCTTGAACAGCTCGGCACCCAGCGGGCCTTCGGTGATAGCCCGAAACGCCGCGTCGTCCTTGAACAAAAACGGCAGGTCAAACACCTCGAATTCTTTCGCGCCCAGCGGGCCGAACTTGGCCAGCGACGGCGCCAGCATCTGCACCGAACCGAGTTGCAGCGCCTCCAGCTCTTCCTTGTCTTTGTAGAGCTGGCTGTTGGGGTATAGCTCGACCTTTACCTTGCCCTGGGTGCGTTCTTCGGCCAGTTCCTTGAAGCGCTGTGCGCCCTTGCCCTTGGGGGTGTCGGGGGCGACCACGTGGCTGAACTTGATGACGATGGGAGCCTGCGCGAAAGCGGCGGTGGCGGCACACAGGGTGGCGGCGGCGATAACGGCCTGGACCAGGGTACGGCGGGCTAATGGGTGCATGGGGATGTCTCCAGAGGGGAATATTGCTATGAAACGCAGTGTGTTCTGCGGGCCACCGCGCGGGTAGTGTGGACTTCCACATTTATCACCCTGCAGCGGGTTGAATTACGGGTTTTCCCTGGGTTTGCAGGCCCTGCAAAAAAGGGCAAACGCTAGACTGCGGCCATGTCTGCCAACCCCATCCCCCACACCGCACCGCGCCGCGATGCGCGCAGCCAGCTGTGGGCCCTGCCGTTGCTGGCCTCGGTGCTGTTTGTGGCGGGGGTGATCGTGTGGGCCTGGCGCTCCGATCTGAACGAAGAGGCCGACCGCCGCGCCACGATGATTGCCGACGCGCTCAGCACCGAAGCCCAGTTGCGCGGCCGCGTGGATGTGGAAATGGCCCACTTGCAAGACCTGGCCAAGCAAATCCCCAAGCTGCCGCGCAACGCCCGGGCCCTGGCGGCCAATACCGATGTGGCCGAAGGGCTGCGCCGCCTATGGCTCAGCGTGACATGGCTGGATGCCAACAACCGCATCGTCGCCCACGTGCCCGAGCAGCACCCCATGAGCGATACCGCCATCCGCGAAACGCTGGACAGCGCGGGCGTGTCGGCCCACCTGGTGCAGCCCGCCGGGGCCGACAGGCTGGTGGTGCGCTATTCCGCCGCCCTGCTGCTGCGCCACGGCGCGCCCTGGTGGCTGACCCGCAAGTACGACGTGGAGCTGATCGACAGCTCCGACCAGGCGATTGCATCGGTAGACGAAGTCCCCCTGCGGCTCGACCCCACCCTGCACGAGAGCTACAAGGTGCTGGTCGGCGGCAACATGCCCGGCACCTACCTGGAGCTGAACCTGCGTGAAGTGCAGCGCCCGTTCTGGCGCAGCCTGCCCATCGTGCTGGTGGGCGGATTCCTGGCGCTGATGCTGGTGGCCACCGCCCTGCTGCGCCGCCAGATGCGGCAGATCTCGCGGGCCGAAGATGCCTGGCGCACCGAAGCCGCCTGGCGCCAAGCCATGGAAGACTCGGCCCTGGTGGGGCTGCGCGCACGCGATGCCGATGGCCGCATCCTGTTTGTCAACCGCACCCTGTGCGATATGGTGGGTTTGACCGCGCAGCAACTGGTGGGCCTGGCCCCGCCCATGCCGTACTGGCCCCTAGAGTCGCTGGACGAAGTGATGGTGCGCAACCTCCGCAATCTGGCGGGCAACGCCCCGCGCGACGGCTACGAAGCCGTGTGGTGCCACCAGGACGGCCACCAGCTCAACGTGATGGTGTTCGAGTCGCCGCTCATCGATGCCTACGGCACGCAGATCGGCTGGATGGGCTCCATCATCGACATCACCGCCCGCAAGCAGTTGGAAGAACGCCAACGCCACCAGGCCGAGGCCATGGCCACCCAGTCGCGCCTGACCACACTGGGCGAAGTGGCCTCGGCCCTGGCCCACCAGCTGAACCAGCCGCTGACCGCCGTGATTGGCTACAACGCCGGCCTGCAGCGCATGCTGGGCCAGGATGCCAGCGCCAGCCCGTCGCTGCTCAAAGCCCTCAAAAACCAGGGCGAACAGGCCGCCGAGGCCGGGCGCATCGTGCAACGCATCCGCGAATTCCTCACCCGCCGCGCACCCCAGCGCGAGCCCTGCGACCTGGCCGCCGTGGCGCACCGCGCGGTGGAACTGCTGCAACGCGACCTGCAACGCCAGCACATCCAGATCGACTGGGATGTGCAGCCCGGGCTGCCGCTGGTCTTTGCCGACCCCATCCTCATCGAGCAGGTGCTGATCAACCTGGTGCGCAACGCTGCCGATGCGCTGGCGGCCCAGGGCCCTGGCAGCCGTATCCAGATCGCCATCACGCTAACAGCCCCGCAGCAGGTGCGCCTGGCCGTGGGCGACGATGGCCCCGGGTTGGAAGGCCGCAGCATCGAGCAACTGACCACCGCCTTCTATTTCACCAAGGCCGACGGCATGGGCATGGGGCTGGCCATCTGCCGCTCCATCATCGAGCTGCACCACGGCAGCATGGAGGCCGACACCAGCCCGTGGGGCGGCGCGCGCCTGTCCTTTAGTCTGCCGGTGTTCGACGCCACTCTGCACACCACCATGGACGAGGAAACCACCCTATGACCAACTCCGCTGATACGGTCGCCGTACACCTGGTGGACGACGAAGCCCCGGTGCGCGACGCGCTGGAGTTTTTGTTCAGCTCCCACGGTTTCAATGTGCGCAGCTACGCCAGCGGTCCTGCATTCTTGGCCGCGCTGGACGGCCCCACGCCCGTGCGCGGCTGCATCCTGCTAGACGTGCGCATGGAGCCGATGTCGGGCCTGCAGGTGCACGACACCCTGGTAGCGCGCGGCGTGCCCGTGCCAGTGATATTTTTGACCGGCCACGGCGACATCCCGATGGCGGTGGAGGCGCTGAAAAAAGGCGCGTTCGACTTTGTGGAAAAACCCTTTGGCGATGCCGCCCTGGTGGACCGGGTGCGCGACGCGCTGGCTGCCGAAGCCGCCCAGCAACAGCGCCTGGCCGAGGGCGATGCGCGCGGTGCCAAGCTGGCCGGACTCACCCCGCGGGAGCAAGACGTAATGCACCGCGTGGCCGCAGGCAAGCTCAACAAAGTGATAGCCGACGAAATGCACGTCTCCATGCGCACCGTGGAGGTGTACCGCGCCCGGGTCTACGCCAAACTGGGCGTGCGCTCGGCGGCGGAGGTGGCGACCTTGTTGGCGCGCAGCTAGTTTTATAGCCTTTTAGGCCTCTAGCGCAATAAATTCCTACACAAGCAGCTATTTTTTAGATAGCAAATAAGAACGGTAAGCCCCCGACAAGAAACGGGGCGTCTGGCCCGCCACGTCAACCACGGCCAAGATTGCGGCGTTTAAAACCTATGCCTAGGGGTTTGGGTAAGCTGAAAACACCTTTCTGCACAACCCGAATACAGTTTTACTTTTTGCCAACGCAGCAACCTATTTGCGATCAACACCATGAACACACCTACCGATTCCGTTTCAAAGCCCCGTCTGCACCCCATGGTCATCGCCGCCTGCTCGGCCGTGGTGCTGGTCTGCGCCGTGGGCACGGCCGCCATCATGGGCTGGCTTCCCAACTCCGCAGCCCGCAACACGGAGACCAGCAGCCTGGCGCAACCGGCGGCCATGGCCCCGGTAACTGCACCAGTGCCGGTCGAAGCCCCGGTCCGAGCCCCCGTAAAGGCCCCGCAGATGGCCGCAGCGCCGGTGCGCAACACCACCCACACCGAGCCACGGCAGGTTGCTGCCATCTGCAGCAATTGCGGCGTGGTGGAGTCCACCCGTGAAATCACCACTGCCGGACAAGGCAGCGGCGTGGGCGCGGTGGGGGGCGCGGTAGTGGGCGGCGTGCTGGGTCACCAGGTCGGCGGTGGCCGGGGCCGCGATGTGGCGACCGTGCTGGGTGCCCTGGGCGGTGCCTTTGCCGGTAACCAGATCGAAGGCCATGTGAAAGCCTCGCGCAGCTATGAAATTACCGTGCGCCTGGACGACGGCTCCATCCGCACCCTGCAACAGTCCGAGCAGCCCGGCTGGCAAGCCGGTGACCGGGTGAAGATCGTCAACGGCGCGCTGCGCTCCATCGGCTAAGAACGCCAAGCAGCGGCCTCACAAAACGTCTTCAGGCAGCGGCCATCAAGCGCCGCACCGCCGCACGGGCGGTGTGGCGTAATTCAGCCACATCCACGCCCTGCAGCACATCGTTGCGCACCACCTGCTGCCCGGCCACAAACAATGCCTTGAGCGTGGGCCGCCCGCCGCTCACCACCGGGCCCAGCGCCACGTCGTGCAAGCCAAAGTAGCGCGGGTCGTCCAGCGCGTAGATCGCCAGGTCCGCCGCCATGCCGGGGGCCAGCGTACCGACATCGCCCAGGCCCAGCACGGTAGCGCCCCCCGAGGTGCCCCAGGCCACCACATCGTCGGCACTGACTGCCACGCGCGCGCCCTCCCCGGCACCCCCACGGAACAGCGGCTGGCTTTTGTCGCCCAGCGCGGCGCGCTGCATCAGCCAGGCGGCGTGCACTTCAGAAATCATATCGGCGGCTTCGTTGGAAGCGGCACCGTCTACCCCGATAGAAATCGGCACGCCCGCCGCCTGCAAGGCCATCACGGGCGCAGTGCCGCTGCCCAGGCGGCCATTGCTTTGCGGGCAGTGGGCGATGCCGGTGCGGGTGCTGCCCAGCAAGGCAATTTCCTCCGCGTCCAGCTTGACCAGATGGGCGAACCACACGTCCGAGCCTAGCCATTCGTGCTCCGCCACAAAACGCACCGGCGACAAGCCGTGCATGGCGTGCACGCTGTCCTGGTAGCTGACGGTTTCCGACAGGTGCGAATGCAGGCGGATGCCCAGCCGCCGCGCGGTGCGGGCGCATTCCCGCAGCTCGGTGGGGGCCAGGGAATACGGCGGCGTGGTGGGGGCCATGACCACGCGGCGCATCGCGTCGGGCGCGGGGTCGTGGTAGCGGGCGGCGAGGCGCTGCACGTCGGCCAGGTAGGCGTCCAGCGTCTCGGGGCGCATGGCCTGGGGCAGCTCGGCCTCTAGCTGGCGGGTGCGGGTGGCACCGCCGCGGCACAGCACAAAGCGCAAACCCATGCGCTCGGCCTCCTCGAACAAAATCGCCGAGCCGTCGAACGGCATGCCGGGGTAGTACAGGTAGTTGTGGTCGGCTACCGTGCCGCAACCAGACAAGGCCAGCTCCAGCAGGCCGATGCGCGCGGCGGTGCGGAACAAGCTCTCGTCAAACGCCGCCCGGAAGCGGTACGGTGTGGCCGCCAGCCAGGCTGTCAACGGCAGATCGATACCGCCTGCATCGCCCTTCAGGAGCGACTGGAACAGGTGGTGGTGGGTGTTGACCCAGCTGGGGTAGATGACGCAGTCGGACGCGTCGACCACCGTCTCGCCGGGCTTGGCATGCAGCGGGCCGATGGCCTCGATGCGCGTACCACGCAGGCGGATGTCGGGGCCGGTAAGGCGCGCAGCGGCACCAGATTGGCCGCTGAGGATGGCGGTGGCGTTGCGGATCAAGGTGGTGGTCATTTTGGCAAGCGGTGTTGTCTTATTGCGCCACCGGCTGGATGGCCATTGGGCGGCTACCGGTGGGCGGATCTTTTCGCACCTCTCTATGTACTTCCACCTCGCCATGCGCCGTCAACAGGTCGAGCAATTGTTTGCGAATCATCAGGCCCGGCTTGTCGCTGGGCATGTGGAATTCTTGCCGGCGCGTGGTGTCGATGCAGGCATCGAAGTCGGTGGCTTCCAGGATGTCGCGGTCTTCGGCGGTGATGGCCGCGTCCCAGGCTATCAGCTCCTGCGTGCTGCATGCCTCCTCGCTGTCGTTGCGGTACAGCCACTGCACCAGCATCAAGCGGTCGTCGCCGATGGGCGTAGCGCAGTTGTAGATGATGTGGTCGATGCCGCTGTCGGGGTACTGGCAGCCAAAGCGGCGTGCAAACGGCAGGTAGTAGCGGTTGGTCAGGTGCCGCTGCGTCATGGGCGCGGTGCTGCCGGTCACGCGGTGGCCCGCGGGCGGATTCTTGATGGGCACCCAGGTCTCGGCCTCGAAGCCGTAGTCGGTGCCATGGATCTCGTACTTTTGCGGCACCGGCTGGTCGATGTCACCAAAATTGGCCTTGTGCACAAAGCTGAAGTGCGAGTTGTCAAAGGCGTTTTCCATCACCCGCACCGGGCTGGTTTTCCATTCCTCGTAAAACTGGAAGATGCGGCGGTAGCCCGGCGCGCCGTCTTCCGGGAAGTGCGGAATATCACGCAGCGGGTCTTCCAGCGCCACCCACACGTAGCCATAGCGCTCCTGGCAGTGGAAGGACGGCACCTTGGCCCCGGCGGGGATGTTGCCGTCGGGGTTTTGCGGAATGCGCACGCAGCTGCCGCTGCAGTCATAGGTCCAGCCGTGGTAGCCGCAGACGATGTTGTCGCCTTCGACAAAGCCTCTGGACAGCTTGGCCGTGCGGTGGCAGCAGCGGTCGCGCAGCGCGGCCGGCGTGCCGTCCTGCTGCTTCCACAGCACCAAATTTTCACCCAGCAGGGTGAACGGTTTTGGGCCATCGTCCAGCTGGTGGATGGGCATGAGCGCGTACCAGAAGCGGCGCAAAATGGGTTGTTGGGTGACTAGCATGGGTGTCGATCAGTCCTTGGGCTACGTTGCTGTGGAACGACGAAAGCACCGTGCGGAGACTGGCCCCCAACACCGCACCAGGGTGCGGACGGCCACAAGCTGTTCTCCGTGGTGTCCAAGCCTGAACACCCATGCACGCGCCGGGCGGCATGTGCATGCGACGCTACCTTCGTCACCGGAGCAATGACCGACAACCAGCGCCCTGTGGGGTGGGGTTGCTGACAGCTTCTACTCCACCCAATGCCATGCAACGGCTGTGCCACATGGATGGCACGGCTTTGGTGCGGGGCGTTTCGCCCTGCCTGTCAACCCCCAAGCCTAGGGTTTCACCCTAGATTGCAGTTGCAACACAGCCTGCGGGTTGCCGACACACAAAGGGCGTGGCCGCTTGGGAAGATCACCTCACCCCAAAACATCGCACCAATATTGGTGTAACTACCCAAAGGACCCCACCATGACCCGCTCCATTAACCGTATTGCCGCTTCCGCTTTGTTCGCCCTGGCCGCTGGCGCTTTCCTTCCCGCCCACGCTGCCGGCAACGATGCCGATTTGGCCAACTCGGTGCAATCCGCCATCAGCACCCAGCTGGGTAGCGATGCCAAAGACGTGACCGTCACCGCCAACAACGGCACCGTGACCCTGCACGGCTGGGCACAAGGCCCGCAAGAAGAAGCCAAGGCCCGTTATGTGGCCAGCACCGTGCCCGGCGTGGCCAATGCTTACAGCACTGTGCGCACCTTCTCGACCGACACCAACGACTGAACATTCCTGAGGGTCTTTTAGCCCTCTCGTGCTTATCCAGCCAGCGGTGGCAGCTATTTAAAAAATAGCTGCCACCGTTTTTGCGTTGGGCGTCAGCCCATCCGGGACAATACTGGCATGCCCACCCTCCACCATTTGCTGATTCCCCTGGCCTCCAGCGCGTCGCCAGGCTGCCGCAAGGCGTTGGCCACGCTGCGCCTGCCCAATCTGGAGCGCCTGCTCAATCGCCTCACCGCCACCGTCCGCGACAACGGCGAAGACACCAGCCTGTCGCCCCCGCACGAGCGGGCGTTGGCGCGGCATTACGGGCTGCCGGTGGCCGACGGCCAAATTCCCTGGGCGGCGCACGAAGCAGCGCAAGACGGTGCCTGGGCCTGGGTCACGCCCTGCCACTGGCAGGTGATGACCGACCACATCGTGATGGCCCCGCCCGATACGCTGGGGTTGGAAGAGGCCGAATCCCGCGCCGTGCTAGCCGCCGTGCAACCCTACTTTGAAGAAGACGGCATCACCCTGACCTACGCCACCCCCATCCGCTGGCTGGCGCAGGGCGAGATTTTTCGCAGCCTGGCCACCGCCTCGCTGGACCGCGTGGTCAGCGGCGTGGGCGCGCGCAATGTGGACGAGTGGATGCCGCCCACCCAGCAAGGCGGCCCGCTGCGGCGGCTGCAGAGCGAGATGCAGATGCTGCTCTACACCCACCCGGTGAGCGACGCGCGGGCCGAGCGCGGCCTGTTCGCGATCAACTCGTTCTGGGTCAGCGGCAGCGGTGCCCTGCCATCGCCCCCCACGCCACAGACTGCGCCCACCATGCCCTTGACTTTGGTGCAGGCCGCGCAGATGGAAGACTGGGCCGCCTGGACCGCCGCCTGGCAGCACATCGACGCCGCGGCCTGCGCCGAGCTGCTGGCCGCGCTGGACCAGGGCCAGGCCGTGCAACTCACCCTGTGCGGCGAAAGCAATGCCCACACTTTTGAACTGGCATCGCGCAGTTTTATGCAAAAATTTTCAAGCCTTTTAAGCCCCCTGCGTTTATCCAATGTGCTGGAGCAGCTGTGATCCTAGATTCCGTAGTTGACCGCTTGTTATCGCTTGGAATATCGCATGGCTATTGAATTCTGCAAACCTCTCATCGCGCACCTCTTGACTGAATCACGCTACACACCCGATTGCACCACTGGAGCCGCGTCTGGGGTTGTTACTCCGCCTGGCGGGCATGAGCCCGCTGCGTTGTCGCGCCTACCCAGCCACACCCCCAGCGGCACACTCGTGCGCGTCCAACTACGGAATCTAGGATGAAAATAACAGCACGCGACATCCCGCCCCGCGCCGTCTGGGCGCTGGAGCAGGCCGGCGTCCACCCCCTGCTGGCCCGCCTGTTCGCCGCCCGCGGTGTGGACAACAAGGACGCGCTGGACGACGGTCTGGGCCGCCTGCTGCCACCGGACAGCATGCTGGGTACCCAAGCCGCCGCCGTGCTGCTGGCCGATGCGATTGCGGCGAACAAACGCATCTGCATCGTGGCCGACTACGACTGTGACGGGGCCACGGCCTGTGCGGTGGGCGTGCGCGGCCTGCGCCTGCTGGGGGCGCAGTTTGCGGACTACATCGTACCGGACCGGGTGGTAGACGGCTACGGCCTCACCGCCAGCATCTCGCGCCGCGTGAAAGACAGCGGGGCCGACCTGCTGGTCACGGTGGACAACGGCATCGCCAGCTTTGAGGGCGTGGCCGAGGCCAAAGCCCTGGGCCTGCAGGTGCTGGTGACCGACCACCACCTGCCCGCCATGCGCGACGGCCAGATCGCCGTGCCGGATGCGGATGTGATCGTGAATCCCAACCAGCCCGGCTGCAGCTTCGAGAGCAAGTCAATCGCCGGTGTCGGCGTGATGTTTTACGTGCTGCTGGCGCTGCGGGCCGAGCTGCGCCAACGCGGCGTGTTCACGGCCGAGACGCAACCCAAGCTGGACCCGCTGCTGACCCTGGTGGCCCTGGGCACGGTGGCCGATGTGGTCAAGCTCGATGCCAACAACCGCCGCTTGGTCGCCCAAGGGCTAAAACGGCTTCGAGCCCAAGCGCAACCTGCGGGACTAGCTGCGTTATTTGTAGCAGCAGGCCGGGTTGCCAAGGTGGCCACCACCTTCGACTTCGGCTTTGCCCTGGGCCCGCGCATCAACGCCGCAGGCCGCCTGGCCGACATGACGCTGGGCATCGAATGCCTGCTGACCGACGACCCGGCGCGCGCTACCGAGCTGGCCACCACCCTGGACAAAATCAACCGCGAGCGCCGCGAGATCGAAGGCGGCATGCGCGAGCAGGCCATGCTGGTGGCCGAGTCGCTGTTTGACGAGTCCGAAGAGCCTCCCCCGGCGATTTGCGTGTTCGACCCCGACTTCCACGAGGGCGTGGTGGGCATCGTGGCCAGCCGCCTTAAAGACAAGCTGCACCGCCCCACCTTCGTGTTCGCGGCCAGCAAGGCCCCGGGCAAAGAGCACGAGCTCAAGGGCTCGGGCCGCTCCATCCCTGGCTTCCATCTGCGCGACGCGCTGGACCTGGTGGCCAAGCGCCACCCCGGCGTGCTGCTGCGCTTTGGCGGCCACGCCATGGCGGCGGGCTGCACCGTGCACGAAGACCATCTGGCCGCATTCGAGCAAGGCCTGCAGCAGGTGGCGCTGGAATGGCTGGATGCCGCCACCTTGACGCGCCGCCTGGAAACCGACGGCCCGCTGCCTTCTGAATACCGCCGCGCCGAGCTGGTGGACGTGCTGCACAAAGAGGTCTGGGGCCAGGGCTTTGCGCCGCCCACTTTCAGCGAAGAGCTGGAGGTGGTGTCGCAGCGCCTGGTGGGCGAAAAGCATTTGTCGCTGAAGCTGAAGCACCAGGGCCAGCCGGTAGACGGCATCTGGTTTGGCCACACCGAGAGCCTGCCCAACAAGGTGACGCTGGCCTTCCGCCTGGACGTGAACGAGTGGCAAGGCCAGCGGCGGGTGCAGTTTCTGGTGGAAGCGGCGGAAGAAGGCTAAGCGCTCCGCCCCGCAAAACCCGACGGCCCCAAATCAAACTGGCTCACCAGTTGCGTCAGTTCGGTGGCCTGCTGGCGCAGTGAAGCCGCCGCCGCGGCCGACTGCTCCGCCAGCGCTGCGTTCTGGTGGGCCACCGCATCCAGCTGTCCGACGAACTGGTTTGCTTCGGCAATCCGCTCCACCTGTTGGCCCGCCTCGAGTGCGATGGTGGAGATGATGCCGGACACCCGCTCCACCGAGGCCGTGACTTCGGTGGCTGTGCTGCCCGCCCGGGTCACCTGTGCGGAACCCGAACCAACCTTGTCCCGCGACGCGTCGATCAGTGTTTTGATTTCCTTGGCCGCGCTGGCGCTGCGTTGCGCCAGGCTGCGCACCTCGCTGGCCACCACCGCAAAACCACGGCCTTGCTCGCCCGCGCGCGCAGCTTCAACCGCCGCATTGAGCGCCAGAATATTGGTCTGGAAGGCAATGCCGTCGATGATGGAAATGATGTCGGCAATCTTGTTCGACGCCCCGTTGATCTCGCCCATGGTTGCCACCACCTCGGCCATCACCGCGCCGCCCCGCGTGGCCACGGTGCTGGCCTCGCCGGAGAGCACCTGGGCCGAACGCGCCGCGGCAGTGGTAGCCCCCACCGAGTTGCTCAACTCGGCAATGGCGGCCAGTGTCGTCTGCAGTGTGCTGGCGGCATCTTCGGTGCGGTTGCTCAGGTCCATGCTGCCCTGGGCAATTTCACCGCTGGCGCTGTGGATTCCGTCAGAAGCAACGCGTACGCCCGCCGCCAAGGCGTGCAGGTTCAGACGCATGCCTTCCAGCGCCTGGAGCAGACCACCGATTTCGTCACGGCGCAGGGTTTCGATAGGCTGCGAGAGATCATGCCGCGCCATGCGGTGGGCGGCGTCCACGGCGGCGTTGATCGCCCCCTTGGTGTCGCCCACCAGCCAGAGCGCGATGCCGCTGCCGATCGCCAGGGCCAGCAATGCCCCGCCGATGATGGCGCTGCGTGCGGTGGCCGCATTTGCCATGGCCGCAGCCGAGAGCGCCGCGTTGGTCTCGCCATGCCAGTCCCGCAGATCGGCAACCGCCCTGCCCCATGCCTGCTGGCGGGCGCTCCAGGCCGCCGGGTCCTTGCCATATTCGCCGCGCATGCCAAACGCCTGCGCAGTCGGCCCCCGCCCATCCGCCTGTTTTTCGCCCAGGGCGACCAGTTCGCGTGCTGCGCTGGCCTTGCTGGTGACCTCACCCAACAGGGCCTGCACATGCGGATCCAGGGGCAACATGCCCACCAGCTGGGCCCGCGCCTTGTCATAGTCGGCCAGCGCGGCCTGCACCTTTTCCAGCACGGCGGCGCCGCCCGCCAAGTCGGTACTGCTCAGCTCGCCCAGGCCCTGCACATAACGGGCCACGCCACCGCCCAGCGCATCCAGGGTTTGGGAGCGCGCCGCGCTGCGCACGGTGATTTCTTCCAGCGTGGCGCTTAACGCCTGTATGCGCACCCACGACAAGGCGGCCATGCCGAGCAATAGCGCCAAGATGATTCCGAATCCCAGGGTCAGACGGCCTGCCAGGTTCATGCCAGAAAAAAGTCTCATATTGCGCCCCTTCATTAGCAGAGTTTTTAGCCGTTAGCGCCAGTGAAATAAGCGTCAGTAGCTATCTATTTGATAGCAATTCGATTTTAAAAGCTTTCCCAGTCGCCTTCGCCGCCCTTGGCGGGCGCGGGCTTGGCCGCCAGCGCGACCGGTTTGCGTGCGACCGGGGCGTGGTGTTTGGCCGGCAGCGGCGCTTTGGCAGCCTTGGGCGCGGGCACCGCTGCCTTCAACGCCGGCCTTGCCGCAGCCGTAATGCCCAGCGCCTTCATGGCGGGCTTGGCTGGCAGCTTGGGCGCCACAGCCGGTCGCGCGGCCACGGGGCGCGGCAGCGCACGGGGCACAGGACGCGCCAGCGCCACTGCATGGGTGCCCACGTTGAACACCGACACGACTTCGGCCAGGCGCTGGGACTGGTCGCGCAGGCCGGTTGCTGCGGCGGCAGATTGCTCGACCAGCGCAGCGTTTTGCTGGGTCATCTGGTCCAGGTGGTTGACCGCCTGATTGACCTGCGCAATACCGTCGCGCTGCTCGGAAGAGGCGGCGCTGATCTCGCCGATCAGGTCGCTGACACGGCCCACGCTGCTAACGATTTCGCCCATGG
This sequence comes from Rhodoferax sp. RT5P35, assembly GCF_056521385.1. NCBI lineage: Bacteria > Pseudomonadati > Pseudomonadota > Betaproteobacteria > Burkholderiales > Comamonadaceae > Rhodoferax > Rhodoferax sp. RT5P35. Next base: position 25,191 of record NZ_JBWMAX010000015.1, read on the forward strand.
TTTCACCCGCCTGGGTAACCTGCTGGGTGCCCGCTTCGACGGTTTGCACCGAGGCACCGATCAGCGTCTTGATCTCTTTGGCGGCATCGGCACTGCGCTGCGCCAGGCTGCGCACTTCGCTGGCCACCACGGCAAAGCCCCGGCCCTGCTCCCCGGCGCGGGCGGCTTCCACAGCGGCATTCAGCGCCAGGATGTTGGTCTGGAAAGCAATGCCGTCGATGGTGCCGATGATGTCGGCGATGCGCTTGGACGAGGTGCTGATGTGCTGCATGGTGGTGATCACCTGCGCCACCACTTCGCCGCCGCGGGTGGCGGCCTGGGCGGCGGTAGAGGCCAACTGGTTGGCCTGGCGGGCGGTGTCCGCGGCCTGGGACACGGTGCTGGTCAGCTGTTCCATGCTGGCGGCGGCCTGCTGCAGATTGGACGCGGTTTGCTCGGTGCGCGCCGACAGGTCATTGTTACCGGTGGCGATCTCATTAGAAGCGGTGGACACCGAATCCACACCGGTACGCACCTCGGCCACCACGCCGCGCAGCCTGGCAACCATGCCGCCCAACGCGCGCAGCAAATGGCCGAACTCGTCTTTGCGCGGGTCCTGGATGTCCAGCGTCAGGTCGCCCGCCGCGATGGCATCGGCCACACCCACTGCGCGCTCCAGCGGCTGGGTGATGGAACGCACCAACCACAACGTCAGCAGCACGCCCAGCGCAAACACCAGCACCACACTGACCATCGCCACCATGGCTACCGTGCTGCTGGCATCCTGCGAGGCCTGCTTGGCGGCATCGCGCTGCTGGACCTGCAGGGCCAGGTATTTATCGATCGCGTCCAGGTACACCACGGCGCGGGACTTGTAGTCTTTGTCCATGAAGGCCTGGCTGGCCGCAGCATCATGGGCTTCCTTCAACTGCTTGACCTTGTCGCTCAGGCCGCGGATGTCGGCACGGGTGCTGGTGATCAGGTCCAGCGCTGTCTTGTCCGCGGGTGCGGTGGCGGCCTTGTTCATGCGCTCCTGGATCGGATTGATCTTGGCGGTGAGCTCGGCCGCGCGGTCCTGGAATACCTTGGCCTGGGCTTCGTCGTTGGTGAGCACGCTATAAATGTTCATGCTGACCGCCATCTCGACCATGCCACGCCAGCCGGTTACGGTGGTGATGGCATCCTCGTAATGCGCTACCTGCTGTTCTGTGGTTTCGGTTACCTGCCTAGAACGTACTTGCGTCCATACCGTCACCAGCAACATCGCCAATAGCAAACCCAAAATCGTGCCCCACAGCTTGTGGGACACGCGCATGTCATTGAATTTCATGGTGTGTCTCTTTAATCGTCACAGATAACAGAGGCCAAAATCAGCCCAAAAAGTAACCGAATGCTACATCGGAATACCCCGTGTCTCCGTAATGATTTAGCTTTTCGGGCTCAGTGCAGCTTGACGTGCGATTCGGTGCGCCGGGTAATGGCGCGGGTCAGGGTTTCCAGCGTGACCTTGGTAACGCCGTGCAGGGCCAGTTCGTGCATTTTGTAGAGCGAGGTGTACATCACCCGCGCCACCAGTCCGTCGATAAACAGGCTGCCTTCCATGATCCCGCCCATGAGACTGCCGACCGCGCTGTAGTCGCCCAGCGACACCAACGAGCCGAAGTCGCGGTAGCGGTAGGGCTCCAGCGGCTTGCCTTCCAGGCGGCGCCTAATCTGCTTGACCAGGTGCGATGCCTGCTGGTTGGCGGCCTGGGCACGCGGCGGCACAAAGCCGTTTTTCTCGGGCCAGGGGCAGGCAGAGCAGTCGCCCAGGGCAAAAATGTTGTCGTCGCGGGTGGTCAGCAGGGTTTGGTGCACCGCCAACTGGTTGATACGGTTGGTTTCCAGGCCGTCAATGTCTTTCAAAAAGCCCGGTGCCTTGATGCCTGCCGCCCAGACCACCAGCTCGGCGGGGATGACTTCGCCGCTGGCCAGTTGCACGTTGTCGGCCCCCACGCCCGACACGCGGGCCGAGGTATGCACCTTGATCCCCAGGCTGTCGAGCAGGTCTTGGGCCCCCTTGGACAGGCGCGGCGACAGCGCAGGCAAGATGCGGTCGGCGGCCTCGATCAGGTGCAGCTTGATGTCGCGCTCGGGGTCGATGCGGTCCAACCCAAAGGCCACCACTTCCCGGGTGGTGCGGTGCAGTTGCGCCACCAGTTCCACGCCGGTGGCCCCGGCACCGATCACCGCCACTTGCAGTTGCTCAGGCCGCAGCGGAGTCTCTTGGGCATTGGCGCGCACGCAGGCATCCAGCATGCGGCGGTGGAAGCGCTCGGCATCGGCCAGGGTCTCCAGCTTCAGGGCATGCTGGTCTACGCCGGGCGTGCCAAAGTCGTTGCTGCGGCTGCCCACAGCCATTACCAGGGTGTCATAGGCAAAGCTGCGCTGGGCGGTGACCACCACACCGTCTTCGTCGACGAACGGGGCCACGTGGACCCGTTTGGTGGCACGGTCCAGGCCGTTCATTTCGCCCACGCGGTAGTGGAAATGGTGCCAGTGCGCCTGGGCTAGATAGTTGAGTTCGTGGCGGCCCACGTCCATGCTGCCGGCGGCAATTTCATGCAGCTTGGGCTTCCAGATGTGGGTGCGGGCCTTGTCGATCAAGGTGATGTCCGCCAGGCCCTTGCGGCCCAGGGAATTGCCCAGGCCGGTGGCCAGCACCAGGCCAGCAGCCCCACCTCCCACGATGACGATGCGGTGGGCCGAGGGGTTGGGTGTGGGGTTGCGCATGCAGAAATTCTACGGTGCAGCTTCCCCCCGCCAATACGTATTCACCGATATTGCGCTTCTGGCGGGGCCTGGGCCGGTGGAATGGGAACGGCGGGGCTTGCGCGCCCGCTAACATGCCTGCCAAACTTACAAAGAAAGCCCTCCATGGACTTCCCCCTGCACCAACTCAGCATGACGGTTCTGATGAGCCCGGACATGGCCAATTTTTCCGGCAACGTGCACGGTGGCGCGGTGCTCAAGCTGCTCGACCAGGTGGCGTATGCCTGCGCCAGCCGCTACGCCGGGCGCTATGTGGTCACGGTCAGCGTGGACCAGGTGATGTTTTTGCAGCCCATCCACGTGGGCGAACTGGTGACCTTTCTGGCCAGCATCAACCACGCGGGCACCTCGTCGATGGAGGTCGGCATCAAGGTGGTGGCCGAAGACATCCGCACCCACAGCGTGCGCCATGTGAACAGCTGCTTTTTCACCATGGTGGCCGTGGGCGACGACCGCAAACCCACGCCCGTGCCACCGCTGAAACCCGCCACACCCGATGAAAAACGCCGCTTCGAGCAGGCCGTGCTGCGCAAAAACCTGCGCCAGGAGCTGCGCAACCGGTTCAAGGCGATCAAAGAAAAACCTGAATGAAATAGGGCTCTAGCGTATATTTCACTTGCGCCGTTAGCTACGAATTAAATAGCAAGCACTATTTATCGATGCTGGAGCCCATATCGTCCAGCCAGAGCACGCGGTCGGCGTAGCACTGCAGGTCGGCCGACAAGGTGGCCTGTGCACCGTTGATCCAGACCTCTTTGCGCAGGTCGGACTTGAGGTAAGAGATCGCGTCTTCAAAGTCGCCATCGCCCGCCGACAAGATCACCCGGTCGTAAATGCCCTGGGCCGCGAGCTTGATCATCAGGGTGGCAATCGCCACGTCCACGCCTTTTTGCACTGTGCGGTCAAACCGTGTGCCGCACGACGGGCACTGGTTGTGCTGGTCCTTGAGCTTGTACAGCTGCACGCGCATCTGCGGGCCCTTGGGCGGTGCGGACTTGATCCAGGTGTGGAAGGCGTTTTGCGCCTCGGCATGCGGGTCACCGGTGGAGTTGAGGTAGTAGCTCTCGTACAGCGGGCCACCATTGGCCTTGACCAGCTCATTTTTCAGCTTCAGGTAGTCAAAACCGTTGGGACGCGAGCGGCCAAAGTTGTACAGGTAAGCGGCATCGACGATCCAGACTGTTTTCATGGGGGTCACGGGGTCATTTCATAAAGTTCGAGGGGCAAGCCGTCAGGGTCGGCGAAGAAAGTAAAGCGTCGGCCCGTAAATTCGTCTACCCGCACAGGCTCGACCACTACGCCATCGGCCTGCAGACTTGCGATATTGGCATCCAGATCGGCCACCGCAAACGCCAGGTGCCGCAGCCCGCAGGCCTCGGGACGGGACGGGCGCGGCGGCGGTGCGGGGAACGAAAACAGCTCGATCTGCGAACCATCGGCCAGCGCCAAGTCCAGCTTGACCGACTGGCGTTCCACCCGCAGATTCTCAGCCACGGTGCGCAGGCCCAGGATGCGGGTGTAAAAATCTTTGGACCGGGCGTAGTCCGAGCAGATGATCGCGGCATGGTGGAGGCGGGCGAGGTGCATCATGGGTTGGAGCTTACCGCAGCGTTGCGACTGGCAAATGCCATCAACCCACCATCGCCTCCCGCACCGCCGCCAGTTGCCGCCGCGACACCATCAGCGGCTCTTCCAGGTCGCCCAGGCCGTGCAGACGGACCGCCCAGCCTTCGCCCTCCTCGGGGTCAAAGTGCTTTTCCAGCGCCCGCAAGGCCCGCCGCGACACCAGCGCGTTGCGGTGGATGCGGATAAAAACACTGGCATAGCGCTGCTCCAGCTCGCCCAAGGCACCGTCCAGGATGTAGTTCTTGCTGGCGGTGCGCACGGTGATGTATTTCAGCTCGGCCTTCAGGTACAGCACGCCCGACAGCGGCACGCGTTCGGTCCGGCCACGGTCATGGATAACCAGCACATCTTCAGCCAAATCGGGCTCTAGCGCTTTATTTACCTGCACAAACCGCTCTACTTTTTGTAGCGCCTGCTGCAAACGCTCCAGCCGCACGGGTTTGGTCAGATAGTCCAGCGCCTCCACCTCGAACGCCTGCAGCGCGTACCCGGCGTGGGCGGTGACAAACACCACCGCAGGCGGCGGGGTCTGGCTGCGCAGCAATTGCGCCAGCTGCACGCCGTCCATGCCGGGCATGTGGATGTCGAGCAGCACCACGTCCACGTGCAGGGTCTGCAGCAAGGCCAGCGCCTGCTCGGCGTTGGCCGCCTCCCCCGCCACCTCGGCCGCAGGCGCGGTGCAGTCGCCCAGCAAGGTACGCAGGCGGGAGCGGGCCAGCGCCTCGTCGTCCACCACCAGTACGCGCAATGTCTTCATGCCGGAATCTCGATACGGACGAGGTAGCTGCCGTCTTTGAAAGTGGCCTGGAACTGGCTTTGCATGTCGTGCAGCAGGTTCAGGCGGTCGCGCACGTTGTCCAGCGCCAGGCCATGGCCCGGTACACCCTGGCCACCGGGGACGGTGTTGGTGATTTTGATGACCACCGTGCTGCCCCGGCGCTCGGTGGAAATGCGCACATCCGCGCCGCTGGCGCTGGGTTCCACACCGTGCTTCACCGCGTTCTCTACCAGCGGCTGCAGCAATAAAGGCGGCAGCTGGGCCCCGGCGGCGCGCGGGTCCAGCGCCCAGTGGATGCGCAGGCGCTCGCCAAAACGCACCTGCTCGATGGACAGGTAGCGCTCAGCCAGCGTGGTCTCTTGCGCCAGCGTGACGGACTCGCCCTGGTCTACCAGCGCGTGGCGGAACAGGTCGCTCAGGTCTTCCAGCAGGGCCTCGGCCTTGGCCGGTTCGGCACGCACCAGGGCGATGGCGCTGTTGAGGGTATTGAACAAAAAATGCGGGCGGATGCGGGCCTGCAGCTCGCCCAACCGCGCCGTGGTGGCCGCCGGGGTGCGGGCGCGGGCCCGCAACACCAAGCCTGCCACCACCAGCGCCGACAACCAGGCCCCAGCGCCCGCACTGGCCAGCCAGGGCACGGGGTCCAGCAGGCCGATCAAGGCCAGCATGCCGCAGCCGTACAGCCCTGCCACCGCTCCCAGCACCACGCCACCCAAGTTTTGCGCGTACTGCGGCAGGCGCGCCAATGGACGCTTCAGGCTGCAGGCGGCCAGCAGCCACACCAGCACGCCGGGCAAGGCGCCGCCGGTCCACAGCGCCAGGCGCGTCAACCAGTCCCAGGCGTTCTGCGCACCAAACAAGGCCGCCACGGCCACGGCCACTTCCACAAACAGCACCGCGCGCAAGATCACCCCGGCCTGGCAGGCATCGAACACCAGCGCCGTGCGGGACAGGGGCAGCGGCGTATCGGCCAAAGGCTGGAAGCCCGATAAAATTTGCGGTTCTTGCATATCGGCCCGATTATTGGGGATGTTCGTCCTCGCTGGTATGCCAATCACTTTCCACTTGGTATCCCATGTCTTCCCACAACCAACTCGACAAAAAATCCGAAGCCTGGTCGGCGCTGTTCTCCGAGCCTATGAGCGATCTGGTCAAGCGCTACACCTCCAGCGTGTTTTTTGACAAGCGCCTGTGGCAGGCCGACATTGCGGGCAGCCTGGCCCACGCCGAGATGCTGGCCGCGCAGGGCATCATCGCCGCGCAGGACTTTGCTGCCATCCAGCGCGGTCTGGCGCAGATCAGCGGCGACATCGAATCCGGCAACTTCGAATGGAAGCTGGACCTGGAAGACGTGCACCTGAACATCGAAGCCCGCCTGACCCAGTTGGTGGGCGATGCGGGCAAGCGCCTGCACACCGGCCGCAGCCGCAATGACCAGGTCGCCACCGACGTGCGCCTCTGGCTGCGGGGCGAAATGGATCTGATCCAGGGCCTGTTGACCGACCTGCAACTGGCCTTGGTAGCCATTGCCGACAAAAACGTGGAAGTGGTGATGCCCGGCTTCACCCACCTGCAGGTGGCCCAGCCGGTAAGCTTTGGCCACCACATGCTGGCCTACGTGGAAATGTTTGCCCGAGATGCCGAGCGCATGCTGGATGTGCGCAAACGCGTCAACCGCCTGCCGCTGGGCAGCGCCGCCCTGGCCGGTACCAGCTACCCGCTGGACCGTGAGCGCGTGGCTGCCACTTTAGGCATGGAAGGCGTTTGCCAAAACAGCCTGGACGCCGTGAGCGACCGCGACTTCGCCATCGAATTCACCGCCGCCGCCAGCATCGCCATGGTGCACATCAGCCGCCTGAGCGAGGAGCTGGTGCTGTGGATGAGCCAGAGCTTTGGCTTTATCGACATTGCCGACCGCTTTTGCACCGGCTCCAGCATCATGCCGCAGAAGAAAAACCCCGACGTGCCCGAGCTGGCGCGCGGCAAAACCGGCCGCGTGGTTGGCCACCTGATGGGCCTGATCACCCTGATGAAGGGCCAGCCCCTGGCCTACAACAAGGACAACCAGGAAGACAAGGAGCCGCTGTTCGACACCGTGGACACGCTCAAGGACACGCTGCGCATCTTTGCCGAAATGGTCGGCGGCATCACCGTCAAGCCCGAAGCCATGGAACGCGCCGCCCTGCGCGGCTACGCCACCGCCACCGACCTGGCCGACTACATGGTCAAAAAAGGCCTGCCCTTCCGCGACGCGCACGAGGTGGTGGCCCACGCGGTGAAGGCGGCCATTGTCAAGGGCGTGGACCTGTCCGAGCTGCCGCTGGACGTGCTGCAGGGCTTTAACGCCAAGATCGAACCCGACGTGTACGAATGCTTGAGCCTGCGCGGCTCGCTGAACGCCCGCAACATCCTGGGCGGCACCGCCTGGGCACAGGTGCGGGCGCAGATCGCCCGCCACCGGACGCGGTTAGGCTGAAAAGCTTGATCCGCCTATTGCTATTGAATAAATAGCTGCTTGCGTAGATAGATATTGCGCTAGCGGCCTTTTTTATCCAAATATCCTGGCCTGTACACGCCCTTGCGGCACATCAAGGGCTGTGCCTCGGTATAGGCCGCACAATGGGGTTTCTTCAACCACTTTGCGCAAAGGCTTCCCATGCTGAAACACATCTTGTTAGCCACCGACGGCTCGGCCGCTTCGGACCATGCGGTCACCATGGCGGTGGATCTGGCGCGTAAATTCGAAGCCAAATTGACGGCGCTGTACGCGGTGGACCCGTATCCGTATCTGGGCGAAGTCAACTCCCAGGGGCTCAACTACTACAAGCAGGCTGCGCAGGAAGAGGCCGCGTCGGCCCACGCCAAGGTGGCCGCGCTGTGCCAGCAAGGCACCCCGGTAGATTTTCACCCCGTGGTGGTGGAAGAACGCGATGTGGCCATCGGCATCGTGGAATACAGCCTGGCCGAAAAGGCCGACATGATCGTCGTCGGCTCCCATGGCCGCACCGGCATTGTCCGCCTGGTGCTGGGCAGCATCGCCACCAAGGTCTTGGCCGAATCCACGCTGCCGGTGCTGGTCGCCCGCTGAAGGCTTTAAGCCCGGCCTAAGCCCGCCTGCGCATACTGCCCCCCCTATGCGCTTACTCTTGGTAGAGGACGACCCCATGATCGGTGAAACCGTGCTCGACGTACTGCGCGCCGAGCACTTCGCTGTGGACTGGGTGAAAGACGGCGTGATGGCTGACACCGCCCTGCGCAGCGCGCCCTACGACTTGGTGCTGCTTGATCTGGGCCTGCCCCAGCGCGACGGACTGGACGTGCTCAAAGCCCTGCGCCAGCGCAAAGACACCACCCCGGTACTGGTGGTCACCGCCCGTGACGCGGTGACCGACCGCATTGCCGGGCTGGATGCCGGGGCCGACGACTACGTGCTCAAGCCCTATGACATCGACGAGCTGCTGGCCCGCATCCGCGCCCTGACCCGGCGCAGCGCGGGCCGCGCCGACCCGGTACTGGAGGTGCACGGCCTGCGCCTGAACCCCGCCACCTTTGAGGCCACCCGCGACGGCCAGCCCGTCACCCTCTCAAAACGCGAATGGGCTGTACTGGAGGCGCTAATGGCCCGCCCCGGCGTGGTGTTCTCGCGGGCGCAACTGGAAGAAAAGCTCTACAGCTGGAAAGACGATGTCAGCAGCAACGCCGTCGAGGTCTACATCCATGGCCTGCGCAAAAAGCTGGGGGCGGAACTCATCCAGAACGTGCGCGGCCTGGGCTACGTCATGCCCAAGCCATGAACTCGATCCGTCGGCGGCTATTGGGTTCGGTGATGACCGCCATCGTGGTGGCCGCGCTGTTCCAGGCCGCATCGGCCTACCGCGGCGCGCTGCAGCAGGCCGATGAAATGTTCGACTACCACCTGCAGCAAATGGCCTTCGCGCTGCGCAACGGCGCACCCAGCCAAACCGCGCCGGAAGACCCCTTTGATGCCGACTACGAAGTGCAGATATGGAGCGCCAACGGCGTGCAACTGTTCCAGTCGCACCGCAACCGCCTGCCTCCGCAGGCCGTGCTGGGCTTTTCGGACGTGGAGCAAAACGGCACGCGCTACCGTGTCTATTCCATCCAGACCCCGGCGCAAACCATCCAGATCGCCCAGGACCTGAGCGCCCGCCAGGCCCGCGCCCGCGCCCTGGCCGCGCGCGCCATGCTGCCCATGGCCACCATGGCCCCGCTGCTGATGATCGCGCTGTGGTGGGCCATACGCCATGCCTTGAAACCGCTGGAACGCACCCGCCAGCAGATAGCAGCCCGCGCGGTGGATGACCTGTCGCCGCTGCCTGAAGCCGACCTACCCGATGAGGTTTTGCCCCTGGTGCGCGAGCTGAACCTGCTGTTTAGCCGGGTGCACGCCGCCTTCCATGCCCAAAAATCCTTTGTGGCGAATGCCGCGCACGAGCTGCGTTCGCCGCTGACCGCCCTGAAGCTGCAAGCCCAGGCGCTGGACCGTGCGCCTGACGCGCCCACCCGCAGCATCGCCATTGCCCGCCTGCACCAGGGCATAGACCGCGCGGTGCGCCTGATGAACCAGCTGTTGGTGCTGGCCCGCCAGGAATCCGCCACCGACACGCCCGCTGAACGCATCGCGCTGCATGACCTGGTGCGCCTGGCCGTGGAAGAAGCGCTGCCACAGGCCCAGGAGCGCCACATCGACCTGGGTGTCGCACCCAGCGGCCCGGTGGTAGTGCCAGGCCATGCCGACGCGCTGCGCATCCTGCTGCGCAACCTGCTGGACAACGCGCTGAAATACACCCCCGAGCAGGGCCGGGTGGACGTTGCCATTACTTCGGACAACGGCATTACGGTGCTGACCGTGGAAGACTCCGGCCCCGGCATTGCGCCCGCCGATCTGGAAAAAGTGTTTGACCGTTTCTACCGCAGCGCCGATGCCACGGCGGGTGGCAGCGGGTTGGGCCTGGCCATTGCCCAGGCGATTGCGCAAGTGCACGGGGCTAAATTACGGCTGGACGCATCGCCCACGCTGGGTGGGCTGCGGGTGGCGCTGGTTTTTACAAACCCGCCAGCAGCTCCGCAAACGCCTGCGAGCGGCCCTGGCGCGAAGCGTTTTTAACGGCTGCGGGGTTGGGTAAACGCACCGTCTGGGCCCGTACCGCCGCCACAAACTGCGGTAGGAGGGCGGCGATCTCGTCCGCCGAATCAAGCCGGGCCATAGCCTCCAGCCCGGCACCGCGCAGCACCCCGGCGGTGTCGCCCACCGGGTCGGTCAAGCCGAGAATGGGGCGGCCGGCACGCAGGTATTCGTAAATCTTGGCGGGAATCTGGGCGTTGCAGTTGCTGGCCTGCATGACCAGCAAGGCATCCACGGACAACATCTCACTCAGGGCCTCGCGGTAGGGCACGGCGGGGCAGAGTTCGATGAAGTCCTGCACGCCGTACTGGCTGGCCCACTGGGTCAACATGGCATCAATGGCCGAGGCACGGAAACGGATGGTGAGCTGGCAGGCCGTCAACGCCCCGCTGGCCTTGAGGCGCTGCAGGGCCTGGAACAACTGGGTCGGGTCGCGCTCTGACGGATACACGATGCCGCTGTGCAGCAGTACCACCGGCTGGTCGGCGGTGAGCACACGCACCGGGGGGCGGCTCGCCGCGGTGGGCGCGTGGACAAAGCTTTCTTCGTCGTAACCATTTTCCAGCACCGTGATGCGGCCAGCGGCCTGGGGATAGCGCTCGCGGTACATCTGCGCCGCGCCAGGGGTGGTGAAGACACTGCGGCTGGCCCGCGCTATCGCCTCCTGCTCGATGCGCTGGTAGCTGCGCCAGGTGGCGGGGTCGGTGGGGTAGCCGTCTTGGGCCATCGGATCGCGGAAATCCGCCACCCAGGGCAGACCGGTTTTTTGGTGCAACTGCTGGGCAATCACGTGGGCGGTGGCAATCGGGTAGGTGGACCAGATCGCATCGGGCTTGAATTCCTTGATGAGTTGCAGGCCCTGGCGCACCGCGTCAAAGCGCCAGCTGATCCAGCGGTCGGGCCGGGCCATCCAGCCCATGTAGCGGCCCTGGATGTTCAGGTGGCGTGCGGTGTCCAGCGCAAAAGCACGGCGCACCACGGTGCCATCGGGCACATCCTTCAATAAATCGGGGCTGGTGCGCTCATAGGCGCGCGGGTCGGCGGTCAACACGATGGGCTTCCAGCCCAGGGCGGGCAGGTGCTGCACAAAGCGCAAGGTCCGCTGGATACCACTGCTGCCCGCCAGCGGCGGAAAGTGGTAAGCGATCATCAAAACTGTTTTCACACGCGAAGCCCTGGGTTGGTTGGTGCAGCAGCATCATAAAGGGGAGACCGGTGGGTGCCAGCACGTTACGGCATCCGGCAAAATGCCCCATACCTATGCGCTTTCTCGTTCAAGCCCGCGTTGCCTTTTGTTGCAGTATTCTGGCCGCATGGGCCGTGCTATGCGCGCCAGCGGATGCCCAGAACGCCGTCAAGACGCTGCAAGTGGGACCCCAACGCGCCATCAAAACCATCGCTGCTGCTGCCCGCTTGGCCAGTGCCGATACGGTCATTGAGGTCGATGCTGGCGACTATGTGGGCGATGTGGCGGTCTGGACGCAGCCCAACCTCACGCTGCGCGCGGTAGGCGGTCGAGTGCGCCTGCTGGCCAACGGCATGGCGGCCGAGGACAAAGCGATCTGGGTCGTACGCTCGGCCAAGTTGACCGTGGAGGGTTTTGACTTTGCAGGCGCTCGGGTCAGCGACCGCAATGGCGCAGGCATCCGCCTGGATGCAGGGTGGTTGGTGGTGCGCAACTGCTCCTTTACCGACAACGAAATGGGTTTATTGACCAGCAACGACCCCGCCGCAGTACTTGAAATCGAAAACAGTGAATTCGCCTTCAACGCGCGGCCCGACGGCCACAACCACAACCTGTATGTGGGCCAGATAGCGCGCCTGTCGGTCACCGGCAGCTACCTGCACCACGCCCGCACCGGCCACCTGCTCAAAAGCCGTGCTGCACTAAACCATATTTTTTACAACCGACTGACCGACGAGGACGGCAGCGCCAGCTATGAGCTGGAGTTTCCCAACGGCGGGGTCGCAGTGGTGGTGGGCAACATCATCCAACAAAGCCCCAGGACCGAGAACCCGGTGTTGGTCTACTTTGGTGCCGAAGGCTATGTATGGCCGTCCAACCAGCTCACCCTGGTCAACAACACCCTGGTGGACGATCGGCCCGGCGGCGGCACCTGGCTCCGGGTCAAACCCGGTGCCGACGGGGTCGTTGCCGTCAACAACCTGCTGGTGGGCCCCGCGCGGCTGCAAACGACGACACCGGGTGACTACCGCAACAACTTCAACACCGACCGCAGCAGCTTTGCGCCCGGCGGCAACTACCGGCTGCGGGCGGACTCGCCACTGGTGGGCAAAGCCATCGCCGTGGACAAAGCACTGCAAGCGCAGCATGAATATAGTCACACGGCCAAGAGCATTGCGCTCGACATTGCCCCGCATAATCCCGGGGCGATGCAGCTCCTGAAACCGCCCGGAGGTTGAGCCCAGCGGGCTCTTTCTCAGACCTTCTTTCAGCCCTCTTTTTACCGCCCTACTCCATGTCCCTAAGCACACCGTCCCTGGTTCTCGGCAGCCCCCGCTTTACCGATGCCCGCCTGGCCGCACTCGCCAGCACTGACGGCCCACTGGCCGCCTGGCAGGCAGCCTGTGCGGCAGATGCCAGCAGCGCCGCACTGCAGGCCACCGGCGACTTTGCGGTAGGGCTGCAAGAGCCCTCGGGCCGCACATTTTTGGCGGTAGACCGCTTTGCCATCCGCAGCCTGTGCTACCGGGTGGTGGACGGGCAGATTCGCTTTGCGGGCCGCGCCGACGAGCTAGCAGGCGGTACCGACATCGACCCGCAGGCCATCTTCGACTACCTGTACTTTCACGCCATTCCCTCACCGCGCACCATCTTCAAAGGTGTGTTCCGCCTGCCGCCGGGCCACTACGCGCTGTTTGAGCAGGGCAAGCTGACGGTAGCCCCCTACTGGGTGCCCAGCTTCATTGAGCCGCGCAGCGCCTCGTTCAGCAGCCTGCGCGAAGAGTTTCGGGGCCTGGTGCGCAACGCCGTCAGTGCCCAGCTCGACGGAGGCACAGCAGCCTGCTTCTTGAGCGGCGGCACCGACAGCTCCACCGTGGCCGGCATGCTCAGCGAGATCGGCGGCAAGCAAGGCCAAAAAGCCGCCACCTACTCCATCGGCTTCGATGCCGAGGGCTACGACGAGATGGAATACGCCCGGCTGGCTTCACGCCACTTCAACACCGAGCACCACGAGTATTACGTCACCCCCGACGACTTGGTGGCTAGCATTGCCGACGTGGCCCGCTCGTACGACCAGCCCTTCGGCAACTCGTCCGCCCTGCCCTCGTACTATTGCGCCCGCAAAGCCAAAGACGACGGCGTGACCAAAATCCTGGCCGGTGACGGCGGCGACGAGCTCTTTGGCGGCAACAGCCGCTACGCCAAGCAGCGCGTGTTTGGCTGGTACAACATGCTGCCCAGCGGCATCCGCAGCGGCCTGATGGAGCCCCTGTTGGCCAAGACCGCCGAGAGCAGCATCTCCCTGCTGAGCAAGGCTTCCAGCTACGTCGAACAGGCCAAAGTGCCGCTGCCCGACCGCCTGCAGATGTACAACCTGCTGCTGCGCCTGGGTGTGAACGACGTGCTGACCCCGGCTTTTCTGAGCCAGGTCAACATCCAGGGCCCGGCCGAACAGCAGCGCGGCATCTGGAAGCTACCCACCACCGGCAGCCAGCTCAACCGCATGCTGGCCTTCGACTGGCGCTACACTCTGGCCGAAAGCGACCTGCCCAAGGTCTGCGGCACTACCCGGCTGGCCGGTCTGAACGTGGGTTTTCCTATGCTCAACGAAGCGCTGCTGGACTTCTCGCTCAAGTTGCCGCTGGAGTACAAGCTCAAGGGCCTGAAGCTGCGCTGGTTCTTCAAGGAAGCCCTGCGCGGCTTTCTGCCTGACGAAATTCTGACCAAGAAGAAACAGGGCTTCGGCCTGCCCTTCGGCGTATGGGCCACCCGCCACGACGGCCTGCGCGCCGTCGCCACTGATTCGCTGAACAGCCTGGCCACCCGCAACATCGTGCGTCCCGAGTTCATCCGCAGCCTGCTGACCGAGCGGCTGCAGGAGCACCCCGGCTACTACGGCGAGATGGTGTGGATTTTGATGATGCTGGAGCAGTGGCTGCAGGCGCATGCGCCAGAGTACAAGATGCCTGCTTGACATATCAATTCGCTGATAAGTAAGGGATTTACATATCTACCTCGACCCTCACCGCCAAAGGCCAAACCACCGTACCGCAGGCCATCCGTGATGCTTTGCACGCCCAGGCCGGCACGCAGCTGCAATGGCATTTGATGCCCGACGGCAGCCTGACTGTGCGGGTCAAAAACCAGTCGCTGTTGGATTTGGCGGGCATGCTGCAAGCCCCCGAGGGCCGCAGCGTGCGCACCGAAGACATGCGGCCCTGATTTTTTATGGCCGCCCTGGACACCAATGTGCTGGTGCGCTTCTTGGTGCAAGACGACCCTGCCCAGTCGGCTCTGGCGCACGGCCTGGTCCACGGCACATTGCAGGCCGGTGAAACGCTCTACCTGCCGGTCACTGTGGTGCTGGAGCTGGAGTGGGTGTTGCGCGCAGCCTACCGCTTCAGCAAAGAGCAGGTGACGACGGCCTTATCGCGGCTGCTGGCGGCCACCGAGTTGTCGTTTGGCTCCGAATCGGCGGTGGAAGTGGCTCTGGCCTTGTACCAAAAAAGCAGTACCGACTTTGCCGACTGCCTGCACATTGCGCTGGCCCATGCAGCAGGCGAGAGCCCCTTGTGGACGCCGGACCGGGGGGCATCCAAGGTGCCCGGAGCCCGGCTGCTAACAGCTTGAACAACTTATACGCTATCTTTTTTAATATTAAAAAAATAGCGGTTGGTGCAGGTTCCACCTGCACCAACCGCTATTTTTATGCCTGAAAAAAGCCTATATTTTGTCTAAACGCATCTCTGCGGCCCGCGCATGGGCCTGCAGGCCTTCGCCGTACGCGAGTTCAGCAGCAATCCGGCCCAGTTCTTGGGCACCCGCCTGGCTGACCTCGATGAGGCTGCTGCGTTTTTGGAAATCGTAGACCCCCAGCGGGCTGGAGAAGCGGGCCGTGCCGGACGTGGGCAACACGTGGTTGGGTCCGGCGCAGTAGTCGCCCAGGCTCTCGCTGGTGTAGGCGCCCAGAAAGATAGCCCCGGCGTGGCGCAGCAGCGGCTCCCAACGGTGCGGGTCGGTACTGCTGACTTCCAAATGCTCGGGGGCGATGCGGTTACTGATCTCGCAGGCTTCTTCCATGCTGCGCGTGTGGATCAGCGCGCCCCGGCCGCTGAGCGACTTGGCGATGATCTCGGCGCGGGGCATCTCATTGAGCAGGCGGTCGATGGAGGCTTGCACCTGGTCAATGTACCCAGCATCGGGGCACAGCAAGATGCTTTGCGCCAGCTCGTCGTGCTCGGCCTGGCTGAACAAATCCATCGCCACCCAGTCGGGCGGGGTGCTACCGTCGGCCAGCACCAGAATCTCGCTGGGCCCGGCAATCATGTCTATGCCCACGGTGCCGAACACACGGCGCTTGGCGGCTGCCACGTAGGCGTTGCCCGGGCCGGTAATCTTGTGGACTGCCGGGATGCTGGCCGTGCCATAAGCCAGCGCGGCCACGGCCTGGGCGCCGCCAATGGTGTAGGCGCGGGTGACACCGGCCACATAGGCAGCGGCCAGCACCAACGCATTTTTCTCGCCCCGCGAGTCCTTGGACGAGCCATCCCTGCGGGCTGGCGTGGGCACCACCATGATGATCTCGCCCACGCCCGCCACGTGGGCAGGGATGGCGTTCATCAGCACGCTGCTGGGGTAGGCAGCCTTGCCGCCGGGCACGTAGATGCCCACGCGGTCCAGCGGCGTGACCTTTTGGCCCAGCAGGGTGCCGTCCGCATCACGGTAGCTCCAGCTCTCGCCCGAGGCCTTTTTCTGCGCCTCGTGGTAGCTGCGCACGCGGGCGGCGGCGGCTTGCAGGGCTTCGCGCTGTTTTGCAGGGATGGTGTCGAAAGCGGCTTTGAGTTCGGCTTGGGTCAGCTCCAGCTCGGCCAGCGTGTTCGCTTGCAGGCCGTCGAAGCGGTTGGTGTACTCGAGCACCGCCACATCACCGCGCTGCTGCACGTCGGCCAAAATGTCGGCCACTACCTTTTCAATCGCCGTATCCGCCTCGGCAGACCAGTGCAGGCGGGCCTTGAATTCAGCTTCAAAAGTGCTGCTAGCGCAGGAAAGACGTGCGGGAGTAGCTATGAATTGCATAGTAATCAGGTTCTAGAACGTTCGGCCACTGCCGCCGCGAAGGCATCGATCAGGGCGCGGAGGGGGGCTTGCTTGAGCTTGAGCGCGGCCTGGTTCACCACCAGGCGCGAGCTGATGTCCATGATGCGTTCAACTTCCACCAGGTGATTGGCCCGCAGCGTGTTACCGGTGGAGACCAGATCAACGATGGCATCGGCCAGGCCGGTCAGCGGGGCCAGTTCCATGCTGCCGTAGAGCTTGATCAGATCGACGTGCACGCCCTTGGCGGCGAAGAATTCGCGCGCGATGGCCACGTATTTGGTGGCGACCCGCAGGCGCGAGCCCTGCTTGACGGCGCGCTCGTAGTCAAAGTCGTTGCGCACCGCCACGCTGATGCGGCATTTGGCGATCTGCAAATCCAGCGGCTGGTACAGGCCCTGGCCGCCGTGTTCGATCAGCGTGTCTTTGCCGGTGATGCCCAGGTCGGCACCGCCGTTTTCCACGTAGGTTGGCACGTCGGAAGCGCGCACGATGAGCACGCGCACGCCAGGCTGGTTGGTGTCCAGAATCAGCTTGCGGGATTTTTCGGGGTCGTCCAGCACCTCGATACCGGCGGCGCGCAACAGCGGCAGCGTGTCGTCAAAGATGCGGCCTTTGGAAAGGGCTAAGGTAATCACTTCTTGACTCTTTCGATATCGGCACCGATGCCGCGCAGCTTGGCTTCCATCTGGTCGTAGCCCCGGTCCAGGTGGTAGATGCGGTCCACCACGGTTTCGCCCTCGGCCACCAGGCCGGCAATCACCAGGCTGGCGGAAGCGCGCAGGTCGGTGGCCATCACGGTGGCACCGGAGAGCTTGGCAATGCCTTCGACCACCGCCACCTTGCCGTCGATCTGGATGTGCGCGCCCAGGCGCACCAGCTCATTGACGTGCATGAAGCGGTTTTCAAAAATAGTCTCTGTCACCTTGCTCGGGCCCTGGGCCACGCAGTTCAGGGCCATGAACTGGGCCTGCATGTCGGTGGGGAAACCGGGATATTCGGTGGTGCGAAAGCTCTGCGCCTTGAGGTGCGTGTGGGCCGGGCCTGCGGATTGCACACGGATGCCGTCGGCCTCGGGGGTCACCGTCACGCCCGCCGTGCGCAGCTTGTCGATCACCGCGTCGAGGTGGTCGGCGCGGCCATGCTGCAGCAGCACGTCGCCACCGGTGGCGGCCACGGCGCACAGGAAGGTGCCGGTCTCGATGCGGTCGGCCACCACCTGGTGGCTGCAGCCGTGGAGTTTGTCCACGCCCTGGATGCGGATGCGGTGCGTGCCGTGGCCTTCGATCTTGGCGCCCATCTTGATCAGCATTTCGGCCAGGTCGCTGATTTCCGGCTCTTGGGCGGCGTTTTCCAGAATGGTTTCGCCTTCGGCCAGGGTGGCGGCCATGAGGAAGTTCTCGGTGCCGGTCACGGTGACCATGTCGGTGGTGATGTGGCAGCCCTTGAGGCGGGTGCGGCCTGCGGGCAGCTTGGCGATCATGTAGCCGTGTTCGACCACGATCTCGGCCCCCATGGCCTGCATCCCGAGGATGTGCTGGTCCACCGGGCGCGAGCCAATCGCGCAGCCGCCAGGCAGCGACACCGTGGCCTCGCCAAAGCGGGCCAGCAGCGGGCCCAGGGCCAGCACCGAGGCGCGCATGGTCTTGACCAGCTCGTAAGGGGCTTCGGGCGACGACAAATCGCTGGCGTTGATATTGACGGTGCCATCCTCGGCGCGCTCTGCGCCCACGCCCATGTTGCGGATCAGCGTGAGCATGGTGGACACGTCTTGCAGGCGCGGCACGTTGGTGAGGGTGACCGGCTCGGCCGTCAGCAAAGCGGCGCAGAGTTCGGGCAGGGCCGCGTTTTTGGCGCCGGAGATGCGCACAGTGCCGGTCAGGCTGCGGCCACCGCGTATGAGGAGTTTGTCCATGGGGAGATAGTTCTAAAAAATTTAACGGCGTACTAGCGAGGAAGGGCTGCCCACTCGGCTGGCGTGTAGGTTTTCATCGACAGCGCATGCACTTCGTCGGTGTGCATCTTCGCACCCAGCGTGGCGTAGACCCGCTGGTGGCGCTGGATGGCGCGGCGGCCTTCGAACTCGGCCGACACGATGGTGGCGTACCAGTGGCGGCCATCGCCTTCCAGGGCAATGTGCTCGCAGGGCAGGTGCGCCTGGATGATGGTTTGGAGTTCTTCAGCAGTCATTTTTGTTATCCGCGGATTTTGTAGCCGATGCGCAAGAGATTCACGGTGATGGCGCTCACCACCAGCAAGGCCGTGCCGACAATGCCCAGGCTGAGCCAGGGCGACACGTCGCTCACGCCAAAGAAGCCGTAGCGGAAACCGTCGATCATGTAGAAAAACGGGTTCAGGTGGCTCACGGTTTGCCAGAAAGGTGGCAGGGAATGGATGGAATAGAACACGCCGCTCAAAAACGTCATGGGCATGATCACAAAGTTCTGGAACGCCGCCATCTGGTCGAATTTTTCGGCCCACAGCCCGGCGATGATGCCCAGCGTGCCCATCAGCGCCGCGCCCAGCACGGCAAACACGATGATCCACACCGGCGAAACAAAGCTGGCACCGGTGAAGATGGCGGTGACGGCAAACACCCCCGCCCCCACCAGCAGACCGCGCGCCACAGCCGAGCCCACGTAGGCCCAGAACCAGTCCCAGTGCGACAAGGGCGAGAGCAGCACAAACACCAGGCTGCCCATGATCTTGCTCTGGATCAGCGACGAGGAGCTGTTGGCAAACGCGTTTTGCAGCACGCTCATCATCACCAGGCCGGGCACCAGAAAAGCGGTGTAGTTGATGGTGCCGTAAACCAGGGCCTTGCCTTCGAGCACGTGGCCGAAGATCAGCAGGTACAGCACGGCGGTGAGCACTGGCGCGCCCACGGTCTGGAAGCCGACCTTCCAGAAGCGCAGCGATTCTTTATAGAGCAGGGTTTGCCAACCAATCATGCCGTCACCTCACTGGCCACATAGCCGTTGGTCATCACGTCGAGGAACACGTCTTCCAGATCAGCTTTGCGGATCTCCACGTCCTCCGCCGTCAAACCGGCTTCGCGCACCGCCGCCAGGTAGCGCTCGATCTCGGCGGCGTTGTGCGCGGGGAACTGCACGATGCGGCCTGTAATCCGGGCCTGCTGCGCCAGGGCTATGGGCAGTTCGCTATCAACTTTGAAGCGCAGCACATTGCTGGAGGCATTTTTCAGCAGCTCGCTGGTGCGGTCCAGGGCGACGATGCGGCCTTTTTTCAGCATGGCGATGCGCGAGCACAGGGCCTCGGCCTCTTCCAGGTAATGGGTGGTGAGCAGCACCGTGTGGCCTTGTTTGTTGAGCTTGGCGATGAACTGCCACAGGGTCTGGCGCAGCTCCACGTCCACCCCGGCGGTAGGCTCGTCGAGCACGATGACGGGCGGCTTGTGCACCAGGGCCTGGGCCACCAGCACGCGGCGCTTCATGCCGCCAGAGAGCTGGCGCATGTTGGCGTTGGCCTTGTCGGCCAGGCCTAAACTTTCCAGCAGCTCGTCGATCCAGGCATCGTTGTTCTTCACGCCAAAGTAGCCTGATTGGATGCGCAGCGCCTCGCGTACGTTGAAAAACGGGTCGAACACCAGCTCCTGCGGCACTACGCCAAGCTGGCGGCGGGCCTGGGCGAAGTCTTTGGCCACATCGTGGCCGTGCACCAGCACCTTGCCACCTGTGGCGCGGTTCAGACCCGCCAGGATGCTGATCAGTGTGGTTTTACCCGCACCATTGGGGCCGAGCAAGCCGAAGAATTCCCCCTGCGCGATGTCGAAGCTGACGCTGTCGAGGGCGGTGAGTGGGGGTTTTTGGGAGCCGCGGGGGCTGGGGTAGGTCTTGGAGACCTGCTGGAAGGATATGGCGGGCATGGGCCGATGATTTTAACGGCAGGCCCCAGTTGCCGCCCGGTAAGGTTTTCAGGCCGCAGCAGGCAGCAATTCGGCCACACCGTACAAACCTGCCAGCGCGGCCAACCGCGCAGGCAAACCGCGTACCGCAAACGCGCGGCCCAGCTTGGAGCTTTCACGGCGGCATTCCAGCAGCACGGCCAGGGCCGACGAATCAAACCGGGTCAGCGCGGTCGCGTCCACTACCACCGCCGCACCGCTCTGCGAGCGCAGGCTCTGCAGCAGCATGCGCAGCGAGGCCGTGGCCTGCGCGTGGGTCAGCTCAGCGGGCAGCACCAGCATGTCATTTCTTTGCGTTGCTTTGGTTACGCGCGGTCAGGGTGGCGATAAGACCGTCCACACCCTTGGCGTTGATCTCGCTGGCGAACTGGCTACGGTAGGTTTCCACCAGCCACACGCCCAGCACGTTCAGGTTGAAGATCTTCCAGCCCGCGCCGTCGCCGGCTGTTTTCTCCAGCCGGTAGTCGAGTTGGACCGGGTCGCCACGGCCTTTGACTTCGGTGCGCACCAGCACCTCTTTGTCGTCCGCCGCTGCGCGGAAGGGCTTCATGCTGATTTCCTGGTCGCTGGTAACCTGGGCCAAAGCGCCCGAGTAGGTGCGTACCAGCAGGGTTTTGAACTCGTCTTGCAGCTTCTTTTGCTGCTCAGGCGTGGCCTGGCGCCAGCCGGGGCCTACCGCTGAGGCGGTCATGCGCTGGAAGTTCACGTTGGGCATGATCTTGGTGTCCACCAACACCATGATCTTGTTCACGTTGCCCTGCTGCAGGGTTTTATCGGCCTTGATGGTGTCCAGCACCTCGGTGGAGATGCGCTTGACCAGCGCGTCGGGCGCTTCGTCGGCGGCCATAGCCCCCATCGACGTGGCAGCGGCCACAGTAAACAGCAAACCGGCAGCCAACTGGCCCAATAAACGACGTTTCATACACACTTTCTCGGCGGGAATCCCGCATTGCAATAATGGAAATCGGCAACTACAGGTTGACACAAAAGCGGCGGTTGCAAGCCCGCTTTGCACAGTGCTTACACAGCAGCTGCGCACCTGGGTGCCTATTTGGGAGCATCGGGTGCAGATAAATCGGGCGGGTTGCCGTCGTAGATTTCGCTGCGGCGCACCTGCAGGTAGAAGTCGCGGGTGAAGCTGTATTTGTCCAGCGCGGCCTCGTCCAGCACTGCACCCGCACGCAGCAGGTTGGCGCGGACGTCAATCAGGTTCAGTCCGGTCAGTCGGTCGCGGTCACCCGAGTGCGGTACGGCATTGAGCAGGCTGCCCTGCATGTCGATGGGCAAAGCAGCCGTGTCGCGGATGGTCGATGGCCCCAGCAGCGGCAATACCAAGTACGGGCCCGACGGCACGCCCCACCAGCCCAAGGTCTGGCCAAAATCTTCCTTGTGGCGCTCCAGCCCCATGTCGGTGGCCAAGTCAAAAATGCCTGCCACACCGAACACGCTGTTGATGCTGAAACGCATCCAGCTTTCCGCCGCCGCCCGGCCCTTGAACTGCAAAGCGTTGTTGGCCGTGCTCCAGACCTCGCCCAGGTTGGAAAAGAAATTGGTCACGCCCTGGCGCACCAGCGACGGCGTGACATAGGTGTAGGCCTTGGCTACGGGCTTGACCACGGCGTTGTCCACCACCTCGTTAAAGCCAAATATCTGGCGGTTCATCGGCTCGAGCGGGTCGCGCGGGTTCGCCTGGGGGCCGGTAGCACAACCAGAAATAATGGCAAAGATGCCGGTAGCGCAGGTAAGGGATGCGTATCTAGCTATATTTTTCATAGTGTTTGATGGAGTGGGCTCCATTGTCATTTTTTAGCTGGAGAGGCAGCGGGGGTGTCCGGGCCATCGGCGGCCTTGCTGTATAAAAACTGGCTGATCAAATTCTCAAGGACCACCGCCGACTGCGTGGCTGAAATCGTGTCGCCCGCCACCAGATTCTTGGCGTCGGCACCGGCTTCGATGCCCACATACTGCTCGCCCAGCAGGCCACTGGTCAAAATCTTCAGCGAGCTGTCTTTGGGGAAAGCGTAGCGCGGGTCCATGGACAACGCCACCCGGGCCTGGAAGCTTTTGTCATCAAAAGTGATGCTGTCCACCCTGCCCACCACCACCCCGGCGCTTTTCACCGCCGCTTTGGGCTTGAGGCCGCCGATGTTGTCAAACTTGGCCGACACGCTGTAGCCGGTCTGGAAATTCAGCGACAGCAAATTGGCCGACTGCAGCGCCAGAAACAGCAGCGCAGCAGCCCCCAGCAGCACAAACAAACCCACCCAAATATCGTTTTTAGAGCGTTGCATAAACCGTACCTTAGATTGTGAACATGGTGGCTGTGAGCAGGAAATCGAGCGCCAGCACCGCCAGCGAGGCCACCACCACCGTGCGCGTCGTCGCCCGCGACACGCCTTCGGGCGTGGGTTGGGCCCCATAGCCTTGCAGCAGGGCCACAAAGCTC
This sequence comes from Rhodoferax sp. RT5P35, assembly GCF_056521385.1. Classification (NCBI taxonomy): domain Bacteria; kingdom Pseudomonadati; phylum Pseudomonadota; class Betaproteobacteria; order Burkholderiales; family Comamonadaceae; genus Rhodoferax; species Rhodoferax sp. RT5P35. The sequence goes on from NZ_JBWMAX010000015.1 coordinate 48,182, forward strand.
ACCGTAAAACCAAACACAATGCTTTTGATGACCCCGTTGCCCACATCGCGCCATACGTCCACGCCGCCCTGCATCTGGCTCCAGAACGCGCCTGAATCCACGCCAATCATCAGCACGCCCACCACCCAGCCGCCGACGATGCCCACCGCGCTGAACAGCGCTGCCAGCAGGGGCAAGGTGATGACACCTGCCCAAAAGCGCGGGGCCAGAATGCGCTGCACCGGGTCCACGGCCATCAACTCCATGGCGCTGAGCTGCTCACCCGCCTTCATCAAACCAATGCCCGCCGTGAGCGAGGTACCCGCGCGCCCGGCAAACAGCAAGGCCGTGACCACCGGGCCCAATTCGCGCACCAGGCTCAAGGCCACCAGCAGGCCCAGGGCCTCGCTGGAGCCATAGCGCTGCAAGGTGTAGTAGCCCTGCAAGCCCAGCACAAAGCCGACAAACAGGCCCGATACGCTGATCAACGCCAGCGAATAGTTGCCCAAGAAATGTATTTGGTCGCGCACTAGGCCAAAGCGCCTCAAAGTCGGCCCCAGCGAGGCCACCAGGCGCACAAACAGGCGTGTAGCGTTGCCGATGTCGGCCAATTGGGTGCGCAGCGCAAAGCCTACATCGGTCGGTTTGTACCAGGTCATCGCGGCACTCCTGCCTGCAAAGCCACACCAAAGTCCTGCTCTACGGTCGGGCCGGGGTAATGGAAACGCACCGGGCCATCGGGCAATGCGTGGATGAACTGGTGCACCAGCGGGTCGGTGCTGTTGCGCACCTCGTCGGGCGTGCCCTGGGCGGCGATTTTGCCGTTGGCCAAAATCACCACTTTGTCGGCGATCGCAAAGGTTTCGTCCAGATCGTGCGAGACGATGATGCTGGTCAGGCCCATAGTGTCGTTCAGGTCACGTATGAGCCGGGCCGCCGTGCCTAGCGAGATCGGGTCCAGCCCGGCAAAAGGTTCGTCGTACATCAGCAGCTCGGGGTCCAGCGCCATGGCGCGGGCCAGGGCTACGCGCCGGGCCATGCCGCCCGACACCGCGCTAGGCATCAGGTCGCGTGCACCGCGCAGGCCCACCGCCCCCAGCTTCATCAGCACGATGTCACGCACCAGTGCCTCGGACAGATCGGTGTGCTCGCGCAGCGGAAACGCCACGTTGTCGAACACCGACATGTCGGTGAATAAGGCCCCAAACTGGAACAGCATGCCCATGCGACGGCGTGCGGCGTAAAGCCCTACTGCATAGTTAGGTAAGGGCTTGCCGTCAAATAGCAATTCGCCCCGATTTGCCTGCAGTTGGCCACCAATCAGACGCAGTACCGTCGTTTTCCCCCCACCTGATGCCCCCATAAGCGCCGTAACCTTGCCGCGCGGGATGCTGAACGAAACACCATCCAACACGGCGCGGCCCCCGTAGCCAAAGCTTAGGTTTCGCAGTTCGACAAGATTTTCAGAAAGATTCGTGGACATAACAATGAAAAAGGCTGGAACAGCTCCAGTCTTTTTCGATGATAAGGGATTGTGCTAATGCATTTAGCACTCGCGTCTTAATAAGCGCCAAGCACCGACGGCCTGCCGGGCTCCATCCGCCATCAGGGTCCACGAGTAGAGATCGCGAGTCCTAAATCGCCCCGTTTTTCGATAAGGCTTCAATACTTGAAAGAGTGGAGGCCACAAACAAGTCAAACAAGTTCTCGCAAGACGTCCGTGAGCGCGGGGTGGGAATAGTGCATGAAAACCGCAGACACAGTGTCCGTCATTTCAGGCAGCATTCGCGTTGATACCCCCGAAAATCGGTCTCATGCCGCGGGCACTGCTGGAGCAGGTCACCAATCTTGAACCGGGGGTCGAGGAATAGCGCTGAACCAAAAAGCTCGAAGCCGCCCCCTCAGCGCGCGTCAGGCACGCGCCGCGTCTTCAGAAACTCCTCCAAACTTTCTCCACGCATCGAAGCATAGACCTCCATGTTGGACATTCGTACTACGCGCGCAAACTTCTCGAGTACGAAGAAATTGACACCATGACGCACCAGGCCGATCCAGTCTCGGGCCAGCACCAGTTGCTGCTCTTCGTCGCTGAGACCGGCTTCACGCAACGTGGTCAACTCATCCTGCAACACGCGCTCGCGATAGCTGGCCTGCGCCAGCCGCCAGAAGAAGCGGTTGATGCGCAGCGTGCGCACACTGGTCTGAAGGTCGAACAGGTATGTGCCAGCCAGCGTTTCAATGCCTTCGAGTTGCGGGTTCAAACTGATGCCCCCACCACCTGCACGGTGGCCTCGCCAGCAGGCACGTACAGGGTCACCGCCATCGCTGTGGTTGTCGCAAGGTAGTAGTTTCGATGCAGTTCGCGCAACGGGTCACCCGGGGCATCGGTGAGTGCACCGCGCATCGCCAGCCACATGATCACCTCGGTGCCTTCCGCGCCACCAAGGCGCACGAAGTCGGCATGGGTGATCCCCGTCAGCTGCATCGGATCATCGCGCAGTAGGTCAAGGAAACGGTGATCCCACTCAGTGTTGTTGAAGCCGGTCCGCTCTCCATGTATCTGGTGCGACAGGCCACCCGTGCCGACGATAACGACCCGCAGGTCCTCCGGATACGAGAGGATGGCCCGGCGCACCGCCTGACCGAGCTTGAAGCATCGCAGCGCGGTCGGCATTGGGAACTGCAACACGTTAATCTGCAGCGGCACCACCGCACCGGGCCAGTCTGGCCGATGCGGCCACAGCAGCGGCAGCGCCGAGTGACAGCCGTGGTCAAGCGGCTTGTCCTGAAAGATGGTGAGATCGAATTCGTCGTTGACAAGTTGCTCGGCGAGATGGATTGCCAAATCCGGATGGCCCTTGATGTTCGGGAGCGGGCGTCGGCCTGCGCCTTCGTCAGCGAGTTCGAATTTCGGGCTCACGCCCAAAGCGAATGTCGGCCAGCAATCGAAGAAGAAGCTATTAGCGTGGTCGTTATAAAAGACCATCAACACGTCTGGCCGTTCGCGCGCGAGCCAGCTTGCGACCGGTTCATAGCCCTGGAACAGAGGTGCCCATGCGGGCTCGTCTTGGCGCCCCCTGTCAAATGCGAGTCCAATAGTAGGTACATGCGATGTGCCGATACCGCCAATAATTTTAGCCATTTGTGTTTTTGTCTAGTTTAAAAACTTCAGACACTGCTGTGCAGCATGAAGGAGGCTTTGCGCGTCGAAATTCGCCAGCCCTGAGGCGTGAAGATACAAATGTCGTCGAAGTTGCCGACGACCTGAACCGTATGCGCTGGCCGACCCTGCGGCCCGATCGGGTCTTGAGTTGAGCCACTCCACAACAGCACTGTGCTAGTGACGCGAGCGATATCGGCATCGATGATATCGACAATACTATTGGTGACCAGATGGCGCGTAATGCGCTCTACCGCCCGCTTCTTGTAGGCCGCGATGATGGCATCGCTGCCTTGTAGCAGACTGCCATCGGGGCGCAGCAGTGTCGCGTCGGCAGTGAAAAGCGCGGCGAGGCCAACGGTGTCGTTCACGTCGACGCAAGCCACGACCCGTAGCACGAGCTCGCGGCAGTTGTCCTTGATCATCAGTCGTTGCAATTCGTCCATAGCTCAGGTCTCCTGCTGCAGCCATGCGACGAGAGCGCAGGTCACAGCTTGCGGCTGCTCCATCGTCGTCATATGGCCTGAGTTTTCGATCACGACCAAGCGTGCCGATGGCAGCTCCGTCTGCATCTGCTGGTGGCGCGCGAGCGGGCTCCAGTTGTCTTGCCGGCCACAAGCCAGCAGCGTTGGGCAGCGTACCTGCGTGAAGCTCGCGTGGGCATCGGGACGGCCCAGCAATGCATGGATCTGCGCCTCGAAGTCTCCAGGTGTGTGGCGCGCGACCATCGCGACCACGGCCTCGAACAGCGGCCCGTGACTGTGCCGTGGGTGCACCATGCCAGCCGCCCAGATGCGTGCCATCGCGCCCATGCCACGCTCGCGTGCCGTCGCCAGCAACGCCATGCGCTGGCGGCGTTCGATCTCGCCAACAGCCCCGGCGGCGATGCGATCGAGTCCAGTGTCAAGCAAGGCCAATCGTGAGACGCGTTCGGGTGCCAGCCGCATAATCTCTAGCGCGATACGGCCGCCCATGGAATGGCCAGCAAGCGCGAAACGCTGGTCGATATCGCTGCTGAGTACTGCGCGGGCCATCGCCTCAATCGAATTGAGCTGACCGTAGGTTGGCACGACACACTCTACATGCGTCAGCGCCGCGCACTGCTCGGCCCACACGGCCGCGTCGCACATTAGCCCCGGCAGCAATACCAACATAGGTCGGCTCATACGTCGATCCTCAGTTGCCGCGCCCGGCTGCGCATGCGTATCGCGTCTGGCTGCTTCATAGATGTCTTTGTTTTTGGTAAGGGTCACTGGGCGGACTGCCCAAACGGAGTAGCCCAAGGATGACACTACGCCCCCGTTAACGCCAATGCGCCGACCCGATCGAGCTATTCGTTCTGCTTATTCCGTGCAGCGCCGCGCAATTCATCGAGCAGCACCCGCAGGTTGGGCGAGGGCTCACCTTCCTTGCGCAGGATTAGGCCGATGTGGCGCGTGGTTCCGGGCAGAAGTACCGGCACGATCTTCAGTCCGCCTCCCACATCTTCGTCTCGCGCCTGGCCGCGCGAGGCCAACGCGAGGCGCCCGGTCTGCATCACGAGCGCGCGCGTCATTGCCGGGCTGCTAGCCTGCAACGCACCGCGCGGCATGGCCAGGCCTTGCGCGGCGAATACCCGTACGAGCGCCGCGCTGGCAGGTGTGCCCTCGAGGGGCACGATCCAGTCCCACTGCAGCAGCGATTCCAGGCTGGCGTCGCTTTGCGCCAGACACGGGTGGCCGACGCGAGCAACCACGGCGAGGTCATCGTTAAACAGCGTTTCCTGGCATGCCTCTTCGGATCCCAGATCGGAGCGCAACGCACCGATAATCAGGTCGATTTCCGCGCTGCACAGCTGTTGCAGCAGGCTTTCATAAGTACCGTCGACGATCGCAATTTCGACTTCCGGATGGCGACGCAGCACGGCATCGGCGGCCTGCGGCAGCACCAGCGCCACCGACAACGGCAGCGCACCGACGACTACCCGACCGCGCAGCTGACCTCGCCATGCGGCGATGTCGCACTCAAGTGCACGCGCCTCCGCGAACGCGAGCTTGGTGCGACGCAGCAGTGCCTCTCCGGCTTCAGTCAGGCGCGTGCCGCGTGTGGACTTCTGAAACAGCGTGGCACTGCACAAATGTTCGAGCGATCGCAGCGAGCGGTGCACAGCAGGCTGGCTGATCGCCAGCGCCTTTGCCGCGCGCGCTTCGCTGGCCGACTTCGCCACTGCTAGCAGCGCCTTCAGCGCGGCTGGTGCCACGGCGGCCGCAAAGCGCTCGGCACTGCCGGCGCGACGCTGCCGCTCTGGCAGCGCCGCAGCCGACTCCTGCGCGCCCTTGACAAGGTGATCGATCAGTACGCGCGCGCGCTGCGCTGCACGCGCGCCGGCGGCGGTCGGCACCATCCCGCGCGCGCCCCGGTCGAACAACCGGACCGCAAGACGACGTTCGAGGTCAAGCACCGAGCGCGTCACGGAGGGCTGCGACATATACAGCGCATTTGCGGCCGCGATGGTGCTACCGTGGCGCACCACGCCGACGAGGCAGCGCATAGCCTTGAGCTGATCGATCACCGACGGCACTGCGGTGCCCGGACCATCGCCAGCTTCGCCGTCCGAGTTCCTCGTATCTGTTTCCTGCATACGTCACCTTATTTAATTGCGATGACCGCAGTGGATAGCTCCACTGCTTGGCACGATGGCAGGGTATACCCGAGGATATATCCAAAACGAATAACTCCACCAGCCCATTGCATTCGACTTCGAACGCACCCTGGGCGATTATTAGTCTTATTAATACATAGCGGATTGCGCTCGGCATCATGCTCCGACTGCCATCAACCTCACTGGAGACTAATCCTATGCTCAACGGCAAAACCATCATCGTCACCGGCGCGTCGTCCGGCATCGGCGCGGCCACCGCAACGCTGGCCGCTTCGCAAGGCGCCGATGTGATCTCGGTTGACGTCAATCCGCCAGCTGATCCGGTCGGCCGATTCTTCCAGGCCGACCTGTCGGACAAGGCATCGATCGATGCACTGGTCGCGGCGCTGCCGGTCGGCGCGCACGGCCTCGCCAACATCGCCGGCCTGCCGCCCACGCGTTCCGCCGAACAGGTGCTGAAGGTCAACCTCGTCGGCCTGAAATACCTGACGACACAACTGGTGCCGAAGCTCGCCGACGGCGCGTCGATCGTCAACCTGGCATCGCTCGCCGGTCTCGGCTGGAACGACGCGAAAGAAGCCGTGTTGGCTAGCAGCGGGCTCGACTTCGAGGGCGTGACTGCGTTCTGCCGCAGCCACGCAATCAAAGGCGCGCGCAGCTATTTCTTCTCGAAGGAGGCCGTGATCGTCTGGACGATGCAGAACCGCTGGACCTGGCGCGACCGCGGCATTCGCATGAACGCGGTGAGCCCTGGCCCGGTCGACACGCCGATCCTGAAAGACTTCATCGAGACGCTCGGTGCACGCGCCGAGGAAGATATGAAGACCATGGACCGACCCGGCCACCCAACCGATATCGCACCAGTCGTCGCCTTCCTGCTGTCGGACGGCTCGGCCTGGATTCGCGGCACCAACCTGCCGACCGACGGCGGTATGTACTCGAACGTGCTGTGCCAGATGCACGGCCTTTGAACTGCGCCGATCTCTGCATCGACCTCACACTGCCCTGACCTCAACCCACCAAAAAAAATGAGATAAACCATGACCCTTCCAATTTCACGTTCACATCTGACCCAGAGCGCCGGCATTGCCATCTTGGCTGCGCTAACCAGTCTCACCGCTTCCGCGACTGAAGGCGGCGGCTCGATCTATCCGCACGGCGCCGACAACTTCACTGCCGACGTGGTGCCGCCGCCAGGCACATACGGCATGGTGTTCGCCTCGCGCTTCACGGCCGACCACGTCAACGATTCGAACGGCAATGACCTGAAGCTGCCAGGCTTCACGGTAGCAGTCAACGCGGTCGCACCACGCTTCATCTGGGTGCCGGGCAAAAAGATCCTGGGCGGCGACTTCTCGATGCACACGATCGTGCCGATCGTCGATGTCGACGTGTCGGTGGCGGCTGTCTCCCAGCGCAAAACCGGCCTCGGCGACATCACCGCCGGTCTCGGCCTGGGGTATCACCACAGTGCCAATCTGCACAGCGTCATCGCGGTGGACCTCTTTCTGCCCACCGGTCGCTACAAGAAGGGCGATCTTGCCAATATCGACCGCACAGCGTTCGCGGCCGAGCCTCCGGTCAAGTGGGACAGCGGCAAAGGCTGATTCGTGACGCTGAAGTGGCAGAAACAAACCGTCGCGGAAAACCGCGCCCAGGGCAGTGCGTTCTAGCTCAAGGCCGTGCTCCCGCTTTGACTTCGATTTGATTTTAATTTTCGAGACACCGACATGCACATTATCGACATGCTGATCAACGGCGAGGCCTGCCAGGCCCGCGGCGGAGCCACCTTCACACGCAGTAACCCGCTCGATGGCAAGGTGGTCACGATTGCGCCGGCAGCCACTCTGGACGACGCGGTGGCGGCGGTCGACGCGGCGGCGGCGGCCTTCGTCGGCTGGTCGCGCACGGGCCCCGGCGAACGCCGTACGCTGCTGCTGAAGGCGGCCCACGCGCTCGAGGCGCGCGCCGCCGATATCACCACGGTGATGGCCGCCGAAACCGGCGCCTCCGAAGGCTGGGCCGGCCTCAACGTGCACATTGCCTCCAGCATGCTTCTCGAGGCTGCGTCGCTGACGACGCAGATCAGCGGCGAGATCGTGCCGTCGGACGTGCCCGGTAACCTCGCGATGGCGGTGCGCCAGCCGGCCGGCGTTGTGCTCGGCATCGCGCCGTGGAACGCGCCGGTAATTCTCGGCGTGCGTGCGATCGCAGTGCCACTGGCCTGCGGCAACACGGTGGTGCTAAAGGGCAGCGAGCTGTGCCCGGCCACGCACGGCCTAATCATCCAGGCGTTGCAGGAAGCGGGCTTACCGAAGGGCGTGGTGAACTTCATCACCAACGCGCCGACGGATGCGAGCGCGGTGGTCGAGGCGATGATCGCGCACCCCGCCGTGCGGCGCGTCAACTTCACCGGCTCCACGCATGTCGGCCGTATCATCGCGGGCACCTGTGCCAAGTACCTGAAGCCGGTGATCCTAGAACTCGGCGGCAAGGCGCCGCTGCTCGTGCTCGACGACGCCGACCTCGACGCCGCGGTCGACGGCGTGACCTTCGGTGCGTTCGCGAACTCGGGCCAGATCTGCATGTCGACTGAGCGCATCGTTGTCGACCAAGCCATCGCCGACGAGTTCGTCATGCGACTCGCGGCCAAGGTTAAGTCGCTTCCACTAGGCGACCCGCGAGATAAATCTAAGGGTCCGATCGTGCTCGGCTCGGTGATCGACATGAGCACCGTGACCCGCTGCAACGCGCTGATCGACGACGCACTAGCGAAGGGCGCCAAGCTCGTGTGCGGCGGCAAGGCCGACACCACGCTGATGCCCGCGACGCTGATCGACCATGTCACACCGTCGATGAAGCTCTACTCGGACGAAAGCTTCGGCCCGGTCAAAGGCATCGTTCGCGTCGATGGCGAAGAGGCCGCGATCACCTGCGCTAACGACAACCCGTTCGGCCTCTCCGCTGCGGTGTTCACGCGCGACATGGCACGCGGTTGGCGCGTGGCACAACGCATCGAATCGGGTATCTGCCACGTCAACGGTCCGACGATGCACGATGAAGCGCAGATGCCCTTCGGCGGCATAAAGGCCAGCGGCTATGGCCGCTTCGGCGGGCGTGCTGGCATAGAGGCCTTCAGTGAGCTGCGCTGGATCACCCTGCAGACAGAGCCTCGCCACTACCCTTTCTGAGCACCCGCTCCAAACCTAGACAGATACCCAAACCTAGAAACACACTGGAGACAAATCAATGAAACACATTTCCTTCTCCCGCACGCTGTTCGGTGCCCTCGCGGTGGGCATCATGGCCGCCGGCGGTGCCCGAGCGGCCGATGGCCTGTGCGGCTTGGACAATGGCAAGAAGGCTACCGGCCAGCCTATCCTCGTAGGAGCCGTAGTTGGCAAAACCGGCCCCGACGACCTTAGCTCCAGCGCTGCGGCTGCGCGCGCTTACTTCAAGTGTGTTAACGAGAACGGCGGCATCAACGGCCGGTCGATCGAGTACCTGATCGAAGACGACAAGTGGAACCCCGAGAGCGCGGCGCAGGCGGCGACCAAGCTCGTCAAGGACCGCAAGGTGGTAGCACTGGTCGGCAGCGGCAGCTTCGTCGAGATGAGCGTCAACGCCAAGCTGTACGAAGCTGAAGGTGTCTTCTCCTTGGCCTCGGCTTGCGCGGTGCGCGAATGCTTCGAGGCCCGAAACATCGCATCAACTAACGGTGGCCCTCTGCCGAGTAATCTGGGCGCGGTGCAATGGGCGGTGAAGAATCTCAGCACGAAATCAGTCGTGTGCATCGGGCTAAACATCCCCAGCAACGGCGGCTGGTCGTGCGCCGAGGTCGTCAAGTGGCTGCAGTCGAAGGGTATGAAGGGCAAGTCTGTTCTTTTTGATCCGGGCAATGCCGACTTCACCTCGGTAATTTTAGAAGCCGTAGCCGCTAACCCCGACACTATGCTCACAAATCTGCCCAGCGGGGCCGGTACCGCGGTGCTGAAAGCTGCACAGGATCAGAACCTGCGCGACAAATACAAGTGGATCTCGGCTACGCCTATGTACGATGCCAAAGTTCCCGCAGCGCTGGGCGCCTACTGGAATGGCAAGTTGTACGTGCAGACCGAACTTACCCTGCTCGATGGGCAGGGGCCGGATGCCAAGCGCTGGCGCGCCGTGCTCGACAAGTACAGTGTGGGCGATTCGGCGGCATCCAACCGCCGAGACACCTTCTCGCAGGCCGGCTTCATCTCCGCTAAGGCCTTCGTTGACACGATGCTCAAGCTCGACCCCGCCAAGATAGACCGAGCCACGGTAACAGCCGCCGTGCGTGGCATCAAGAACTACCGAACCGACCTCATGTGCAGCCCGTTCTACGTCGGCAACGGCGCGGGCCACATGCCCAACCACGCTGGCATGATGGTGCAGCTAGTCGACGGCGGTTTCAAGACCGTCAGCGGCTGCTTCGACGCTGAATCGACCTACCTCGATCCAATCAAGGCTGCCGAGAAGCGCGACGGACTCGTCGGTCTTTGAGACAAGGAGCGCGCCGTGCAATCAGGTTTGTTTATCGTTTCAGGCCTAGCGGTCGGTGCCGTGTACGCGATGTCTGGCGTGGGCCTGGTGCTGCTCTACCGCGCCACCGGCGTGCTGAACTTCGCCAGCGGCGCGATCGGCGCGATTGGTGCACTGCTGACCTGGCAACTGGTCGAATGGGGCTGGCCTGCGCCGGTGGGCTGGGTGGCCGCAATACTGATAGCGATGGCGCTGTCGGTAGCCTACGGCTGGTTCGTGGCACCGGCGCTCGCCTACCGTGAGCCGGTCGTCAAGGCGGTCGCTACGCTCGGGCTTGCACTGATTGTGCTAGGTCTTCTCAACTGGCTTTGGCCGCAAAACCCGCGCCGCTTGTCGCTGCCAACCGACGCGATCAGTGTCGAGTGGCTACAGGTACGCCTGACAGGCACCCGTATGCTGGCTTTAGCGGTAGCGGTATTCACGACACTCGGACTTGGCGCATTCCTCACAGTGACTCGCGTCGGCCTCTACATGCGTGCGCTGGCGAACAGCCGCGACCTCTCGCGCCTGCTAGGCCTTCGCGTGCGCCGCATCGAAGCGATCGCCTGGCTGATCAGCGGCGCGCTGTGCGGGATCAGCGGCTTGCTGTTGGGAAACTTAGTGCGGCTTGATGCCAGCGTGCTGACCTTCATCGTGATTCCCGCAATGGCAGCGGCCGTGATCGGCCGTCTGCAATCGCTGGGCTGGACGCTGATCGGTGGTCTGATGATCGGCGTGCTCGAAGCGCTAGGTACGCTCGCCGGGCCATGGGCACCATTTCGCTCGGCGACACCGTTTTTGGTCGCGGTGGTGGTCATCCTATTTCTGCAGCGCAACCGTCGCCTGACCTTCGCTGGCCAAGATTAAAACGAATTAATAAGCCTGATGGCATGCAAACGATGATGATGAAAAATCCGTTAGGGGGCGTCGGCGAAAGCCGCTCTGGCCGCGTGTTCTGGCTAATCGCTGCAATGGCGGTATTTTCGCTGGCCGCGGTAGCGGTACTGCCAGCTCTGCTCAGTGCCTACTGGGTCAAGGTGTCGATGGCGGCCGTCATCTACACGCTGGCGGCTTCAGGCGTGGCGCTACTGTACGCACGGCTCGGCATGGTGTCGCTAGCGCAGGTCGCGCTCACTGGCGTTGGCGGCTGGATCTGCCTGCGCGTTGCGCACGCCACCGGGGCACCGTTCGAGTTGGCGATGCTGGCCGGTGCGGCAGCGACCGCGATGGTCAGCGTCGTCGTCGGCCTGCCAGCGATGCGCATGCGCGGCCTCTACCTCGCGCTGGTTACGCTGATGGCGGCGGGCGGCTTCACGATTGCCGTTACCGCGCTGCAGTTTCCGAACGGCGGCGATGGATTTAGTGGCTATGGTTTCGATCCGCAACCAATGCCGCGACCTTGGATTGCACAAACCGACGAGGCTTTGCTTCGCTACGCCGTCGGCGTGGCCCTGCTCGGCTACGGTCTGATCGTCTGGCACCTAAAGTGCGCGCCGGGCCGGGCCTGGGCGCTGATCCGGCGCAGCGAGGCGGTCGCGATGTCGGTCGGCATCAATGTGGTGCGCTACAAGTGCTGGGCCTTTGCATTGTCGGGCTTTCTCGCCGGTATGGCAGGTAGCCTGCTAGCAGCAACACTAGGCACGCTCGATGCGCGTTCGTTTCCGGCCAGTGAGTCGGTCCTACTCTTCGCGCTCACCGTCGTCGGCGGGGCATTCTCGCCCCTTGGGCAGATCTTCAGTGGACTGCTGTACCGCGTAGTACCAGCTCTGCTTGACACTATCGGTGTCGACGGCAACCTGTCTTACGTCATTTTTGGCGTAGCCCTGCTGCACGCGCTGATGACGGCACCGCGTGGCCTCGCAGGTCAGGTGCAGGATGCGCTGTCTGAGCTGAAAAATCGGCGCGGGGTGAAGCCATGATCCAAATCGCAAACCTCACAGTGCAGTTCGGCGGTGTCAAAGCACTGAACGATGTAAACCTCGAACTTAGCGCTGCTGTAGTCGGCATCATAGGCCCGAACGGTGCGGGCAAGACAACGCTGCTCAATGCGCTGAGCGGCTTCGTTACTCCCACACCGGCGAGCCGCATCGCGATCAATGGTGTCAACCTGCTCGCGATGTCGCCGGCAGCGCGGGCGCGCTGGGGGCTGCGGCGTTCGTTCCAGGCCGAGCAGGTGGTCGATGAACTGAACGTCGCTGAAAATGTACAGGTCACGCTCGACGGCAGTGGCCTGTCGCGGCGCGAGAGTAATGAAGCACTGCAACGTGCGCTGCACTTCGTCGGCATGCACGATCAGTCGCGCTGCCCCGCCGCTTCGCTTAATGCGTTCGAACGCCGGATGGTCGAGCTGGCGCGTGCAGTAGCAGGCGCGCCAAAGGTGGTGCTCCTGGATGAACCTGGCGGCGGGCTTAGCGGTAGAGAGGTCGAAACGCTGCGTGGCGTGATCGGGCGCATCTACCCCGAGCTAGGCGCGATCACTTTGCTGATCGACCACGACGTCGATCTGATCGCCGCCTCGTGCATCGAGACCGTGGTGCTCGACTTCGGCAGCCTGATCGCCAATGGCCCGACCGCCCATGTGCTGGCCGATCCGCGCGTCAGGAGCGCCTACCTCGGGGAGACCATAGCATGACGACGTTAGCAACGAAACCATCGCCCGGCAGCGTGCTGACGGTCGAGAACCTGTGCGTCCGGCGCGGCAACAAGGGCGTCGTGGATCGGGTCTCGCTTACGGTGCGCTCAGGCCAGGTCACAGCCCTGCTCGGCCCCAACGGCGCGGGCAAGAGCAGCCTCGTGCTGGCGCTAGCAGGCGTGCTACCGGTTAGCAGCGGCAGCATACTGCTCGACGGTGTCGATGTCACCGGTGCTGCGCCTGATGCGATGCGCAGGCTCGGCGTGGCGACCGTACCCGAAGGCCATCAAGTACTGACTGTGCTGAGCGTCGATGACAACTTGCGCGCCGCCGGATCTATGCTGACGCAGGGCGAACTTGCTCTCTCCCTGCAGGAGGTGTACGCGGTATTCCCGGAGCTGGCAGAGCGGAGTGGTCAGGCTGCAGGCACGATGTCCGGCGGGCAGCAACAGATGGTGGCGATAGGCCAGGCGCTGATCGGGCGTCCATCCTTCATGCTAATCGACGAGATGTCCCTCGGGCTAGCACCTATCATCGTTAAACGGCTTATGGGCGTAGTCACCGATCTCGCGCGCCGTGGCGTCGGCATCCTGCTGATCGAGCAATTCACGCAGCTTGCGTTGCAAGTTGCTGATCAAGCCTGCGTGATGAGCCGGGCGGGGCTACGCTACAGCGGCGCTCCGCAAGCACTCGAAGCCGACCCAGGCTTGCTACACGCGGCTTACCTGGGTGCGGCTCAAGGACCCTTTAAAGCACGACCTTAAACGAGGCACCTTGACGGTAATAAGTGCGCCTCGTATTACGACCGAATCGCCACGTGTGTCGAGGAAGCTTCAACGCTTGAGAAGAACAAATCACGAAACTACGCTCACCCAAGACCGTGAGCGCGCGAAAAACTCCATCGATCAGCGTCGTGATACCGACAGAGGCGAGCCGAACTGCAACTAGCTGAAAATCGCCCCGTCGGGGTATAGAAAGCCGCTCGCTGTGCCGCGCGATACTCAACAATGCTATACCCGCGCATTGATCTTGACGCACACAACCAAGCACTCAAACACCGCTTCCGAAAATACCGCAGAACGGGCTCTGCCAGGCCACTGGTATTGCCTCCTTGCAAGGGGGTTGGCGAAAGAAGCGAAGCTTTGAAGCCTGGGGTATGTGACAGTTACCTAGGCAGATCACTGAAGCCCATCAAGAACTCATCCACCGCCCGCGCGGCCTGGCGGCCTTCGCGGATGGCCCACACCACCAGGCTCTGGCCACGGCGGATGTCGCCCGCGGCAAACACCTTGGGCACGTTGGTGGCGTAGCCGCCGCTGAACTCGGTGTGCGCCTTGGCGTTGCCACGGGCATCCTTGTCGATACCAAAGGCATCCAGCACGTTGGCCACGGGGCTGACAAAGCCCATGGCCAGCAGCACCAGATCGGCCTTCATGACGACTTCGGTACCGGGGATTTCCACCAGCTTGCCGTCTTTGAACTCGACGCGCACGGTCTTCAGGCCCGTGACCTTGCCTTTTTCACCGATGAATTCCTTGGTGGAAATGGCGAACTCGCGCTCGCAGCCTTCGACGTGGCTGGAGCTGGTGCGCAGCTTGATCGGCCAGTAAGGCCAGGTCATGGGGCGGTTTTCCTCGATGGGTGGCTGGGGCATCACCTCGAACTGGGTCACGCTGACCGCGCCGTGGCGGTTGCTGGTGCCCACGCAGTCGCTGCCAGTGTCGCCGCCGCCAATCACAATGACGCTCTTGCCATCGGCGCGCAGTTGCGCCTTGACCTTGTCGCCCGCGTTGACCTTGTTTTGCTGGGGCAAGAATTCCATCGCGAAATGGATGCCGTCCAGCTCGCGGCCGGGCACGGGCAGGTCGCGCGATTGCTCGGCACCGCCAGTGAGGACCACCGCGTCAAAGTCTTTTTGCAGCTGCTCAGGGGTGATGGTTTCCTTGGCCCAGTTGGTGACCTTGGAGCCCTTGCCCAGTGGATCTTTAGCCGCGCCCACCATCACGCCGGTGCGGAAAGTCACACCCTCGGCCTGCATCTGCGCCACGCGGCGGTCAATATGGGTCTTTTCCATCTTGAAGTCGGGGATGCCATAGCGCAGCAGGCCGCCAACGCGGTCGTTCTTTTCGAACAGCGTCACGTCATGGCCCACGCGCGCCAGTTGCTGGGCCGCCGCCAAGCCTGCGGGGCCAGAGCCAACCACCGCCACTTTTTTGCCAGTCTTGTGTTTGGCTACGCGGGGCTGGACCCAGCCCTCATCCCAAGCGCGGTTGATGATGGCGTGCTCGATGGACTTGATGCCCACCGGCAGGTCATTCACATTCAGCGTGCAGGCCGCCTCGCAGGGCGCGGGGCAAATGCGGCCGGTGAACTCGGGGAAGTTGTTGGTGCTGTGCAGCACCGCAATCGCGTTCTGCCAGTCGCCGCGGTACACCAGATCGTTGAAGTCCGGAATGATGTTGTTGACCGGGCAACCGTTGTTGCAAAACGGAATGCCGCAGTCCATGCAGCGCGCGCCCTGGATCTTGGCTTGCGATTCGTCGAGGCTGACGACGAATTCTTTGTAGTGCTTGACGCGCTCGGCGGCGGGCTTGTAACCCTCTTCCAGCCGCCCGTATTCCATGAAGCCTGTGACTTTACCCATGATTGAATCCTGTATTTACGTGGAGACGGTGCGCTTACTTGGCAGGCACTGCTTCATTTTTAATAGCTACTGGTGCAGATTTTGCCTGCGCTAGAGCTACTTTTCGTGCATGCATTTCACCCAAGGCACGTTGGTACTCCAGCGGGAACACCTTGACGAACTTGCCACGGGCCTCGGCCCAGGTGTCGAGCAGGTCACGGGCGCGCTTGCTGCCGGTCCAGCGGTTGTGGTCTTCCAGCAGCTTCTTGAGCTGGGCCTCGTCGGTCTGGCCGTTGTGCCATTGGTCGGCCACACCCAGGCCCTGTTGCTCGCCCGAGGGCAGCACGCGCTCCAACGACACCATGGACATGTTGCAGCGCTTGGCGAACTGGCCGTCTTCATCAAAAACGTAGGCGATGCCGCCGCTCATACCGGCGGCAAAATTGCGCCCGGTCTTGCCCAGGATCAGCGCCGTGCCGCCGGTCATGTACTCGCAACCGTGGTCGCCCGTGCCTTCGACCACCGTGGTGGCACCCGACAGGCGCACCGCAAAGCGCTCCCCGGCCACGCCGCTGAAGAAGGATTCGCCGCTGGTCGCGCCGTACATCACCGTGTTGCCGACGATGGTGTTCTGCGTGGCCGCACCACGGAAGTCGATGCTGGGGCGCACCACGATACGGCCGCCGCTCAGGCCCTTGCCGGTGTAGTCGTTGGCATCGCCAATCAGGTACAGCGTGATGCCGTTGGCCAGGAAGGCACCAAACGACTGGCCGCCCGTGCCTTCGAGCTGGATGCGGATGGTGTCGTCCGGCAGGCCTTCGGGGCGCACCTTGGTCAGCGCACCCGAGAGCATGGCCCCCAGCGAGCGGTTGACGTTGCGCGCCACTTCCATGAACTTGACCTTTTCGCCGCGCAGGATGGCGGGCTGCGATTTCTCGATCAGCACGTTGTCCAGCGATTTCTCCAGGCCGTGCTCCTGATTTTGCACGTGGTAGCGCGGCACGTCGGCCGGCACATTGGGTTGGGCGAACAGGCGGTTGAAGTCCAGGCCGCTGGCCTTCCAGTGGGCAATGCCTTTGCGGGTGTCCAGCAGGTCGGCACGGCCAATCAGGTCGTCAAACTTGCGGATGCCCAGCTGGGCCATGATCTGGCGCACTTCTTCGGCGATGAAGAAGAAGAAGTTCACCACGTGCTCGGGCTTGCCCTGGAATTTCTTGCGCAAAACCGGGTCTTGCGTGGCCACCCCCACGGGGCAGGTGTTCAGGTGGCACTTGCGCATCATGATGCAGCCCTCCACCACCAGCGGGGCGGTGGCAAAGCCGAATTCATCTGCACCCAGCAGCGCGCCGATGGCGACATCGCGGCCGGTCTTCATCTGGCCGTCGGCCTGCACCCGCACGCGGCCACGCAGGCGGTTCAGCACCAGGGTCTGCTGGGTTTCGGCCAGGCCGATTTCCCAGGGGCCACCGGCATGCTTGATGGACGACCAGGGCGATGCGCCGGTGCCACCGTCGTGCCCGGCGATCACGATGTGGTCGCTCTTGCACTTGGTCACGCCTGCGGCGATGGTGCCCACGCCCACTTCACTCACCAGCTTGGTGCTGATGGACGCGTGCGGTGCCACGTTCTTCAGGTCGTGGATCAGCTGGGCCAAGTCTTCGATCGAATAGATGTCGTGGTGCGGCGGGGGCGAAATCAGGCCCACGCCTGGCACCGAGTGGCGCAGCTTGCCGATGTACTCGGACACCTTGCCGCCGGGCAGCTGACCGCCCTCGCCCGGCTTGGCACCCTGGGCCATCTTGATCTGGATCTGGTCGGAAGACACCAGGTATTCGGCGGTGACACCGAAGCGGCCCGAAGCCACCTGCTTGATGCGGCTGCGCAACGAGTCGCCGTCTTGCAGCGGGTAGTTCACGGTTTCCACCACTTCAGGGCCGATGATTTCGCGCAGGGTTTGGCCTTGCTTGATCGGAATGCCCTTGAGCTCCTGGCGGTAGCGGTTGGAGTCCTCGCCGCCTTCGCCGGTGTTGCTCTTACCGCCAATGCGGTTCATGGCCACGGCCAGGGTGGTGTGGGCTTCGGTGGAGATCGAGCCCATAGACATGGCACCGGTGGCGAAGCGCTTGACAATTTCTTTCGCCGACTCAACTTCTTCCACCGGAATCGCCTTGGCCGGGTCGATCTTGAACTCGAACAGGCCGCGCAGGGTCATGTGGCGACGGCTTTGGTCGTTGATGAGCTGGGCGTATTCCTTGTAGGTGTTCCAGTTGTTGGCGCGGGTGCTGTGTTGCAGCTTGGCGATGGCATCGGGGGTCCACATGTGCTCTTCGCCGCGCACGCGCCAGGCGTATTCACCGCCTGCGTCCAGCATGTTGGCCAGCACCGGGTCGTCGCCAAAGGCAGCCTTGTGCATGCGCAGGGCTTCTTCGGCAATCTCGAACACGCCAATGCCTTCCACGCGGCTGGAGGTGCCGGTGAAGTACTTGGACACGGTCTCCTGGTTCAGGCCAATCACCTCGAACAGCTGCGCACCGCAGTAGCTCATGTAGGTGCTCACGCCCATCTTGGACATGATCTTGGACAAGCCCTTGCCGATGGCTTTGACGTAGTTGTAAATGGCTTTATCGGGCGACAACGCACCGGACAGGTCCTTGTGCAGGTCGGCCAGGGTTTCCATCGCCAGGTAGGGGTGGATGGCTTCGGCACCGTAGCCTGCCAGCACGCCGAAATGGTGCACTTCGCGGGCGGTGCCGGTTTCCACCACCAGGCCGGTGGTGGTGCGCAGGCCCAGGGTCACCAAGTGCTGGTGCAGGGCGCTGCTGGCCAGCAGGGCGGGAATGGCGATTTGAGTGGCGCTGACGTTGCGGTCGCTGACGATCAGGATGTTTTTACCGCCCTTGATCGCATCCACCGCTTCGGCGCACAGCGAGGCCAGCTTGGCTTCCACGCCCTCGCGGCCCCAGGCGGCGGGGTAGGTGATGTCCAGCGTGTGGCTGCGGAACTTGCCGTGGGTGTGGCGCTCGATGTCGCGCAGCTTAGCCATGTCGGCAAAGTCGAGGATGGGCTGGGCCACTTCCAGGCGCATCGGCGGATTGACCTGGTTGATGTCCAACAGGTTGGGCTTGGGGCCGATGAAGGACACCAGCGACATGACGATGGCTTCGCGGATCGGGTCGATCGGCGGGTTCGTCACCTGGGCGAACATCTGGCGGAAGTAGTTGTACAGCGGCTTGTTCTTGTCGCTGAGCACGGCCAGGGGGCTGTCGTTGCCCATGGAGCCAATGCCCTCTTCCCCGGCCTGGGCCATGGGGGAGAGCAGGAACTTGATGTCTTCTTGCGTGTAGCCAAAGGCCTGCTGGCGGTCCAGCAGCGCGGTGGGGCTGACGGTGGCGGCAGCCGAGTCGGCAGGCACGCTGTCGAGCTTGATGCGCAGGTTGTCGATCCACTGCTTGTAGGGCTTGGTGTTGACGATGTTGGCCTTGAGCTCGTCGTCGTCGATCATGCGGCCCTGTTCCAGGTCGATCAGGAACATCTTGCCGGGCTGGAGACGCCATTTGCGGACGATCTTGTTCTCGGGCACGGGCAGCACGCCTGACTCGGAGGCCATGATGACCAGGTCATCGTCGGTGACGCAGTAGCGCGAGGGGCGCAGGCCGTTGCGGTCCAGCGTGGCACCGATCTGGCGGCCATCGGTGAACACGATGGAGGCCGGGCCGTCCCAGGGTTCCATCATCGCTGCGTGGTATTCATAGAAGGCGCGGCGGCGCTCGTCCATCTGCGTGTGCTGTTCCCAGGGCTCGGGAATCATCATCATCACAGCCTGGCTGATGGGGTAGCCGGCCATGGTCAGCAGTTCCAGGCAGTTGTCGAAGGTGGCGGTATCCGACTGGCCGGGGAAGCTGATAGGGTACAGCTTGCCCAGGTCGGCGGCCAGCACCGGACTGGCCATCACGCCTTCGCGGGCCTTCATCCAGTTGTAGTTGCCCTTGACGGTGTTGATCTCACCGTTGTGCGCCACATAGCGGTACGGGTGGGCCAGCGGCCACTCGGGGAAGGTGTTGGTGGAGAAGCGCTGGTGCACCAGGCCGATGGCTGAGACGCAGCGCTCGTCGGACAAATCCTTGTAGTACACGCCCACCTGGTCGGCCAGCAGCAGGCCCTTGTAGATGACCGTGCGGCTGGACATGCTGGGCACGTAATACTCTTTGCTGTGCTTGAGCTTGAGGTTCTGGATGTTGGCGCTGGCGGTCTTGCGGATCACGTACAGCTTGCGCTCCAGCGCGTCTTGCACGATCACGTCGTCGCCGCGGCCAATGAACACCTGCTTCAAGAGCGGCTCGGTCTTGCGCACCGTGGGCGACATGGGCATGTCCTTGTCCACCGGCACATCGCGCCAGCCCAGAAATACCTGGCCTTCGGCCTTGATGGCGCGCTCCATCTCTTGTTCGCAGGCCTGGCGGGAGGCGTGCTCTTTGGGCAGGAAGATCATGCCCACACCGTACTCACCGGCGGGAGGCAGGGTCACACCTACGGAGCCGTCAGGGGCCGTTCCAGCCCGGGCCATTTCTTCGCGGTACAGCGCGTCGGGGATCTGGATCAGAATACCCGCGCCATCGCCCATCAGCGGGTCGGCACCCACGGCACCCCGGTGGTCGATATTTTCCAGGATCTTCAGCGCCTGGGTGACGATATCGTGGCGCTTTTCACCCTTGATATGGGCTACAAAACCCAGGCCGCAAGCATCGTGCTCGTTGCTGGAGGAATACAAACCGTGGTCTTTGAGATACTGGATCTCGGCAGCCGTTGTCATGGCGCTCTCCTATATTTGTTAGGACTTACGCTTCGCCCAAAGAGCCCTACGCAAGTCCCGGGTATTTCGCGGGGAATCGAAGCATAAACCACAGCAACAACAATGCCAAGCAGAACAATAGGGGTCAGATTCCAATTAACCGCCAATCAATCTATCAATAAATAAAATAGGGACATATTAAAAATAATAGCGCATTGTGCTTATCAAATAAGCGCTGAAAGCACTTTTTATTCAGGGTTTTTTGGCAGAAAAGGCCTACCCGCTACCGCCTTGGTCACACGGCGTTCGGTTCTTTTTTGTAAATCCGCCACAAAACCTGCGTCGCCCAGAGCCCATCCACGCAGTACCGACTGGGTCAGCTGCTGCTGTTGCTCTGCGGTGATACCTGCATGCACCAATTTGGCATAAGCCACCTCGCGTGCAAACGGCGTGTTGCCCAGCGCCCACCACAGCGGGTGCGGCGTGACCAGTTTGTCAGCCCGCTGGCCAATGTGGTGGCCGTAGCTGGACCAAGCGTAGTCACGCGGGTCGGCCACCATGCCGGCCCGCACCGGATTCAGGTCGATGTAGGCCATGCAGGCCAGCAGGTAGCGGTCGGTTTGTACCAAAGTCGATTTGTAGCGCCCCTCCCACAGGGTGCCACTGCGGCCCTGCGCGTCGTTGAAATAGCGCACATAGCTGCGGCCCACCGCCTGCATCATTTGCGGCAGACCCTCGGCCGTGGTGGGCGTTGCCAGCAGATGAAAGTGGTTGGTCATCAGCACATAGGCATGAACCTGCACACTAAACTTTTTGGCGTTTTCGGTCAGCAGGCCCAGCAGCAGGCCGTAATCACCCGGGTGGACAAAAATGGCTTGGCGGTTGTTGCCGCGCTGGATGATGTGGTGGGGGTAGCCAGGAACGGTGAGTCGGGGAAGACGGGCCATGTGCGCAGCAATGAGTGGATGCGCGATGTTAATCGGGTTCTGACCCCTATTTTTCTTTACGCAACGTTACGGGGGCGATGTCACTCCGTGGAGCCCGCAGCGGGTTGTGGATAGGAGACCTTTTCACCATTCCACTTGGGAGATATCCATGGCTTTTCGCCTTACTACTGGCGCACTGGCAGCCCTTTTAGGCGGTGTTGCGCTGTCCGGCTGCGTGGTGGCACCACCCCGCCAGCAGGTGGTGTACCGCACTGCACCGGCACCGCAGGTGCAAACCGAAATTATTTACGCCGATGTGGCACCACCGCCACCGCAGCAAGAAGTGATTGGCGTGGCACCAGCAGGCTATTTCTGGCTGTCAGGTGCCTGGTTCTGGGAAGGCGGACGGCATGTCTGGCATCCAGGCCACTGGGAAGCGCATCGCCCTGGCTACCAATGGACACCCCACAAATGGGTGCCGAGCGGCAACGGCTGGCAGTTGCGCGGCGGCTTTTGGGCGCAGCGCCGCTAAAAACGCGTTCAGGGAAGTTCACGGCCTCGGGCGGCCTCATAGAGCCGGTACCACTCGCCGCGGCTCAGCGCCACTTGCGTGGCCTGCGCGCAGGCACGGATGCGCTGGGGGTCGGTAGTGCCCACCACGGGCTGGATGCGCGCAGGGTGCTGCATCAACCAAGCCAGCACGATGGCCTCGGCAGCCACGCCATGGGCCTGTGCCAGTTGCTGTACGCAATCTGCCGCTCCGCGCACAGAGGGAGATGCATCGACAGGCGCCGCGCCGCTCAACCAGCCGCGTGCCAAGGCCCCCCAAGCCTGTAGCTGCATGCCGTGCTGCTGCGCATATTCCAAGGTGCCGTCCCACGCCAGATAGGATGCGCCTTGCGCGTCATTAAAGCCGGTGGCCACCTCCAGCCAGTCGCGCTTGAGCAGGCTCATCTCCAGTTGGTTCACCACCAGCGGCTCCCCAAGCGCCTGCTGCAACCAGCCCATCTGCGCGGCGTGCATGTTCGATACGCCCAGGAAGCGCGCCTTGCCTGCGGCCTTGATCTGCTGCCAAGCCTGGGCCACCTCGGCGGGCTGCATGAGCGGATCGGGACGGTGCAGGATCAGCACATCCAGATAATCGGTCTGCAGCCTGCGCAAAATTGCGTCCACACTTTCCACGATGTGCTGCGCCGACAGGTCGTAGCGCTTGGGGCCATGCGCATCGGCAAAACGGATACCGCATTTGGACTGCAGCAACAGGCTTTGCCGTAGCGAGGGCTGGCGCTGGAACAGGCGGCCAAAACTCTCTTCGGCCTTGCCCAGCGTGTAGATGTTGGCATGGTCAAACAGGGTGATGCCCGCCGCCAAGGCGGCCTCGGTAGCGGCCTGGGCGTTGTCCACGTCAGATGCAGACAGGGGCTGCGTATCCCAGCCGCCGCCTAGACCCATGCAGCCCAGCACCAGCGGGCTGGCCTGGGGTAAAAAAGCGCCAAGTGGGAGGGAAGACATGTTCAGACTCCTGGTGTGTCGGGCAACTTGAAGCGTGTGGCCAGCAGGGCCGACAGGCCGAACTCGGCCAACAGCGCCGCCAGGCGTTCGGCCGCAGCGCGCTTCTTATGACCAGTGTGTTTGGCGATGATCAGCTCGTTTTTCATGCTGTGCTCCCAGCCGACCAGCTCGGTCACAGTGACTTGGTAGCCCCAGGCCTCCAGGTACAAGCAGCGCAGCACATTGGTGATCTGGCTGCCCATTTCGCGGGTGTGCAATGGGTGCCGCCAGAGTTCGGACAACGGTGTTTTGCTGCCGTTTAAGGCTTTGTTCTGGCGCAGGCAGGCCGCTACCTCGGCCTGGCAACAGGGCACCAGCACCATGGCGCGGGCGTTCTTTTGCAGGCCGAAGGCAATTGCGTCGTCGGTGGCGGTGTCGCAGGCGTGCAGGGCAGTGACCACATCGATGCGCTCGGGCAGCAGCGCCGACTGGGTGGATTCGGCCACGCTCAGATTGAGAAAAGACATGCGCTCAAAACCCAGGCGCGCGGCGAGTTCTTGCGACTTGGTGACCAGCTCGGCCCGTGTTTCGATGCCATAGATATGGCCCGCGCACAAGGCTTTGAAGTACAGGTCGTAGACGATGAAGCCCAGGTAAGACTTACCCGCACCGTGGTCGGCCAAAGTCAAACCCGTATTGCTGGCAGGTAGCTCGCCCAGCAATTTTTCGATGAACTGGAACAGGTGGTAGACCTGCTTGAGCTTGCGCCGCGAATCCTGGTTGAGCTTGCCATCACGGGTCAGGATATGCAGCTCTTTGAGCAGCTCGACAGACTGGGCGGGGTCGATTTCGGGCGGCAGCCCGGGAGCGGCGAGAGGCTTACTTTTGGGGGTCTTCATCGGGTGATTTTCCCACGCCCAGCGCGTCCCAGCCGCTTGGGCCCAGCGCCTCCATCGTCGCCTTGTTGCGCTCGAAAATGGTTTCGGCTTCGGGAAAGGCGGCCACAGCACGGTCGATGCTGGCCTCGCGCAGGAGGTGCAGGCAGGGGTAGGGGGCGCGGTTGGTGGCGTTGGTGATGTCGTCGGCATCCGTACCGCCAAACTGGAAGTCGGGGTGGAAGCTGGCGATCTGCACCGTGCCTTCCAGCTTCATCTTGCGCAATACACGGTCGGCAACGCCCAAAAAATCGTTGTAATCCAGAAAATCGGCCAGCACATGGGGCGCTATCAAAAGCGTAGTATCTCGTGCAGACGGATCTTGGGCTAGAAGGCTATTTAGCTCATAAATCAAGTCTTGGCGCAAAGTTTCGGTGTCGGTGGCTGCGCTCACGGCGTAGTGGATCTGGCCCTTGGTGTGCACGGCTTTGGCGAAGGGGCACAGGTTTAGGCCGATCACCGCGCGCTCCAGCCAGCGGCGTATGTCGGCTACCACGGTAGCGTCGCTAACCATGGCTTAGCGCAGAAAACGGCTGGGCTGGGCCACCAGCAGGCGGGCCAGTTCGTCCAGCACAGCGGGGTTGATGTCGGCAGCGGCCAGCTCGGTGGTGTGCACCTCGAAGCCGGTGGCGTTGCTGATGCGGAATGCAACGCGCGACTGATCGTGGTCGGGGGTGATGCGCACGCTGCCCAGCAGCTCGGTGGTGTACTCAAAACGGATGGCCAGCAGCTTGTTGGTGTCAGGGTGGCGCTGCTCCAGGCGCTCGTGCTTCAGGTGGCCCAGCGCCAGCCGGGATTCGACGCGCTCCAGCTCGGGCGGGAAGTTGACGCTCACCGCCGCCTTCACCGGCGGCCCGGCCTGGGGCAGCACGCGCCAGCCCATGCCGATGTAGTCGGTCACGTCCACCCCACCCATATGGTGCAGGCGCTTTTGCCGCACGTCGCAGCGGAAGTCGGCCATCTTCATCGCGGGCCAGGGGGTTTTACCGTCCAGCGTGAAGGCGCACGCGGCCGGGGTGATGACGTTGAGCTGCTGCGCCAGGTCGGCCAAATACACCGACACGGTGTGGCAGGCGGTTTCCGTTTGCGCCACACGGGCTTCCATGGATAGCTGCACAGCATCTTGCTGGTTGCGCAGCGCGTGGGCCTGGGTTTTGAGTTGGTTCAGAAAGCTCACAGAATATCTCTTTGTTATTTTTAGCCAAGCAGTTTTTGCCCGGTCAACCGCTCGTGCTCGCGGGCGGCAAAGCGGTCGGTCATGCCGGCCAGATAGTCGGCCACGACACGCGGGGTATTGGCAGCGGCCAAAGCGGCTCTTTCGGTATACGCAGGGGCCATTTCCTGCGGCGCGGCCAGGTAGGCTTTAAAGAGGTCTTGCACCATGGTTTGCGCTTGCGTGGTCATGGCCATCACCTGCGGGTGGCGGTACAGGTTTTTCATCAAAAAGCGCTTTAGTTCCAGCGACTGCGCCCGCATGGCCGGGCTGAAGCACACCAAGGGCGCGCATTGGCGGGCAGCATCCACACGGGTCGGCTGGGCAGCCTGCAAGGCGGCCTGGGTGGCGGCGATCACATCGTAGACCTGGGCGCTGAGCATGCGGCGGATAGACTCGTACAGCACACGGCGGCCTTGCAAATGCGGGTGCTCTGCCAGGGTTTGCTGGTGGAAATGCGCGACCAGCGGCACGTCTTGCAACTGCGCGAGGGTGATCAGGCCAGAGCGCACACCGTCGTCGATGTCGTGGGCGTTATAGGCGATTTCGTCGGCCAGGTTGCAAAGCTGGGCTTCCAGGCTGGGCTGGGTGCGGTCCAGAAAACGCTGGCCCACATCGCCCAGATTTTCCGCATTGGTGCGGGAGCAGTGCTTGAGGATGCCCTCACGGGTTTCAAAGGTGAGGTTCAGGCCGTCAAACAGCGGGTAACGCTCTTCCAGCGCATCCACGACGCGCAGGCTTTGCAGGTTGTGCTCGAAGCCCCCAAACTCGGCCATGCAGGTGTTCAGCGCATCTTGCCCGGCGTGGCCAAAGGGGGTGTGACCCAGGTCGTGGGCCAGGGCAATCGCCTCGACCAGGTCTTCGTTCAGGTCCAGCGCGCGGGCGATGGAGCGGCCCAGTTGGGCCACCTCCAGCGAATGGGTGAGCCGGGTGCGGAACAGATCACCCTCGTGGTTCAGGAACACCTGGGTTTTATAGACCAGGCGGCGGAACGCGGTGGAATGGACGATGCGGTCGCGGTCGCGCTGGAACTCTGTGCGGGTGGGCGCAGCGGCCTCAAAGAAGCGGCGGCCCCGGGTTTGCGCCGGGTCGCAAGCGTAGGTGGCTAATGGCATTGATGTATAAAAAAGAGGCCTCTAGCGCATATAAAACCTACGCCAGCAGCTATTATTTCAATAGCAAGCATAAAAATGGCTTAGGGGCAACAGGCATCGACCACCGCACGCACCAGGGCATCGGGCGCACCGCGTACGGTGGCGCTGCCGGGTGGGCCTATCAGCACGAACTTGATTTCGCCGGCCTCGGCTTTTTTGTCCACCCGCATCAGTTGCAGGTAGCGGCCGGCGTTGTCGGTGGCGTCCAGCACCGCACCCACCGTGGGCAAGCCCGCACGCTGGATAAGCTGTGTCAGGCGCTGCACCAGAGCCATGTCGATCAGGCCTAGCCTCTGCGACAGGTGTGCCGCCATCACCATGCCGCTGCCCACGCCCTCGCCGTGCAGCCAGGCGCCGTAGCCCATGCCGGCCTCGATGGCGTGGCCAAAGGTGTGGCCAAAGTTCAAAATGGCGCGCAGACCGGCTTCGCGCTCGTCCTGGCCCACCACGGTGGCTTTGATCTCGCAACTTCGCCGCACCGCATGGGTCAGAGCGGCCATATCGCCCGCGCGCAGGGCATCCATATGCGCATCCAGCCAGTCCAGCAAAGCCATATCGGCGATGGGCCCGTATTTGATGATTTCGGCCAACCCGGCGCTGAGTTCCCGCGGCGGCAGTGTGGCCAGCGTATCCAGGTCGCAGACCACTTTGCAGGGCTGGTAGAACGCTCCCACCATATTCTTGCCCAGTGGATGGTTGATGGCGGTTTTGCCGCCCACGCTGGAGTCCACTTGCGCCAGCAGCGTGGTCGGCACCTGCACAAAAGGCACCCCGCGCATGTAGCTGGCCGCAGCAAAGCCAGTCATGTCGCCCACCACGCCGCCGCCCAGGGCGAACAGCACAGTTTTGCGGTCGCAACCATGGCCCAGCAGTGCATCAAAAATCAGGTTCAAAGTTTCCCAGGTTTTATACGCCTCTCCATCCGGCAGCACCACAGTGTGGATGGTGGGGTAATGGCTGTACAGCGCAGCCTGCAGGCGCTGGGCGTACAGCGGGCTAACGGTGGTGTTGGTAACGATCAGAGCCGTGGCCGCACGCGGCAAGTCGGCCCAGGTGGCCGGGTTGTCCAGCAAGCCGGTGCCGATGGCGATGGGGTAGCTGCGGTCGCCCAGGGCGATGTGGACGGTATGGTGCTTGATGGCCTGTAAAGGCTGTAGAGACTGAGAGGGCTGAATAAAGTCGGACATAGCCACACAGTTTAAGGCGAAGCCCGCGCTATTGCCTGCCCTGCATACTCAAGATGGTGGAGCGCTGCCGCCAAGTTCCAGCTGCATGATGATCATGTTAACCAGCGTGGAGACAGACGGCCGCCCAGTCTCGATCACAAAGTGCGAGGTTTCGCGGTACAGCGGGTCGCGGGTGGCAAACAGGTCGCGCAGCCGGTTCAAAGGATCGACCACCTGCAGCAAAGGCCGGTTCACATCGTGGCGCAACCGGCGAAAAACCTCTTCAGGGGTGGAACGCAGATAGACCACCTGGCCCCGCGCATGCAAGGCCTCGCGGTTCGCAGGCCGCAACACCGTGCCGCCGCCGGTAGCCAAAACGCCAGGACCGTTAAGGGTCAGCACGTCAATCACTTCTGCCTCGACATCGCGGAAACGCGATTCCCCCTCGCGTTCGAAGAACTCACGGATCGAGCAACCTATGCGCTGCTCGATCACGTGGTCGGAGTCGATGAAGGGGACTTGTAACCGCCGGGCGAGTTGGCGGCCTACAGTGGACTTACCGGAGCCGGGGAGGCCGACTAAACTGATCAAGGATAGGGTTGCGTAGTTGTGATTCCACTAGGCGAGGTAACCGACACGGCTATATTGACGGTGGCACAGTCAGCCGCACCGCTCAACACGATGTCATGCAAGTCGCCGTTGGATGAGTTCAACACAACATTCGGGCTTACCGCTGTCACTGTGCAGGTTGCGCCAGTAGTGGTTATGGCCGCAGAAACCGTCGTTCCGGTAGGCATGGCGTTGTACAACGCTGACGCGCCGAACTGATTACCACGGTTGTTGCCGTTGAAATTTATGTCATGGACAAACACGGTAAAACCCGATGTGCTGCGACCAGGTGATGTGGCGCAATTAGACGAGGTGACGTAACCACCTGGTTGGCCGATATTCCTCGTCACGCATGCAATCGTGGCATTGGAAGTGGCAAGGGTGATGACCGTCTGCTTACGCACGCGGATCGCGCTGCTCCAAGTGGTGCTGCTACCACAGGTGCTAACAATTGCAGGATAGGTGTTCGTCGCATTCACGCAGGTAGCATTGTTTGTGCTTATGTCAATGATTTGCTCGCCGCTAGCCCAAGCCCCGTCTTCGTTCTCGTCAATGTAGGCTTTGCCAGCACCGTAGAAGGTTTCACCAGACTGCCAGATGTTATCGCCGTTCAGATCGACAAAACTTTCCTCACCGTCAAGATAAGCCAGAATCGCAACCCGGCCATTGGCGGGGCGGGTTCCCTGACTGGTGTACGTGACAGAGCAAGCCGAAGCAACAGTCGTGCAACTACCAGTTACCAAGCCTGCCGTTGCTACAAAATTCACCGAGGTCCCATTTGGTACAGGATTACCAAGCCGGTCTGCCACACGCATTGTCAGGACGGTCGTGATGCCGTCGGTATTCCATGCTTCGATACTGAGCTTGGTCGCGCTCAAGGAGGCAGAATTCTGAGTCGCCGCACCAGTGGTAACGACCAACCCCAAAGATGACGCAGAAATGGTACTGTCAGATGCCAAAGTCGCCGTGACCGTGACCGTGGTTGGCAACGTCCCGGATGCCACAGCGATACTGGCGAAACCACTGCTGTCGGTTGTAACCGTCTGCGCAGCCGTACTGGTCACGCCACTCTGCGAAAACTTGACACCTGAAGAAATCGCAGCATTGGACAAAGCCAACACAACGCTTTGCGAAGCCAGTCCTGTCGAAGAACTGTCCAAGACCTGAAATTTGACCACAGAGGTCTTGCTGCCACTGGCTGCACTGGAGGCGTACATTAATGTAGGTGTTGCGGAACTAAACACAATATTCGCAGCCCTGGCGGCCGTGACGTTGATCACGCCGCTAAGCGGCGTTGCCCCGGTGGCAGAAGCAGTCAAGGTCACCGCGCTTGCACCACAACCCGAAACGGATTGGTAGGTAGCGCTGGCAACACCGGAAACGCCGTTTTCGGTTTTAGTTGTGACCGTACTTGGACTGAACGTGCCGCAGGTCACGGAAAATGTCACGCCAATTCCTGAAGCGGCAACGCCATTCACCGCCCCTACCACGGTCACGGCCGAGGTTCCAAGCGCGCCGATAGTCGAAGGCGCTGTTGTGAGAGCAGTTAATGATACGTTTGAGGCACTGGTGCTGAAATTGAGACTGGACGTTACCGCAGCGCTGCTTACTGTAGCGCTGGCTGTTAACACAGCCGCACCGGTGGTGGTCAGCGTCAGAGGGCTGATCAACACGGTGGCCACGCCTGCACTGTCTGTCAGAGCGGTCGCAGCGGCGCCATTGCCGGCCAAGGTAGCCAGGGTGTAGTCGGTGGAGAAAGTCACAAGTTGGTTAGCCAACGCCACACCGCTCGCGCTCGTCACCACGGCCTTAGCATAAAAAGTTGCGCTCTTGTTAATAGCATTGACCGTCAACGCAGTGCCAGCGCTGTTGACCAAAGTTACGACAATTGCTGCGCTCGTGGTACCCGATCCGCTACCACTCCCTCCACTCGCAGTTCCTGGATCCCCACCCCCCCCACAGGCTACCAACAATAACGCAAACATCGCCAACACCCAAGCTTTTAAATAACGAATCATTTTTCCCAGCTCCATTTTTAATTTCTTTTACCGCGACGCTGAGCGTTCAACAATCATTTTCGGCGTGATGAATACCAGCATTTCCTTTTTGGTACTGGCTTGCGATTTGGACTTGAATAGGTTGCCCAGATAAGGAATATCACCCAGCACAGGCACCTTGGTAATGCTGTCTGTCTCATCCAATGTAAAAATACCGCCAATTACCACTGTACCGCCGTTTTCTACCAAAACCTGCGTCTTAATATGTTTTGTGTCAATCGCGATACCCGCCGAGGTGGTTTCACCGCGGCTGTCTTTGTTGATGTCCAGATCGAGAATGATGTTGCCTTCAGGGGTGATCTGGGGGGTCACTTCCAGTTTCAAGTTCGCTTTGCGGAAGGCTACTGAAGTGGCACCGCTGGAGGTGGCTTGCTGGTAAGGGAACTCCGTACCCTGTTCAATCAGCGCCTTGGTCTGATCGGCGGTCACGATACGCGGGCTGGACACCAGCTTGCCCTTGCCATCGTTTTCCAGGGCTGAGATTTCCAGGTTCAAAAACCGGTTGGCAGCGCTACTAAAAATGGACAAAGCAAAAGCGGCTGCGTCATATCCACCCTGCCCCACGGCAGGCATATTCACGAAGTTGCTACTGGTGTCCACAGCCGAGCCACTGGAGCCATTGCTAGCGGTGACGTTGCTGTAACTGGTGCCTACCGTAAAACGGGTATTGCCAGAAAGTCCGTAGCTGCCAGCGGCCGTGCCTGCGGTGGTAGAGCTGCCTGCGGTGGTACCAAGCTTGATACCCAAGGATTTACCAAAGGTGTCGGAGGCCTCCACGATGCGGGCTTCGATCAAAACCTGGCGTACCGCGATATCGAGCTTTTTGATGAGGTCTTGCACTGCGGTGAGCCGACTCGGGATGTCGTTTACAAAAATTTGGTTGGTGCGGGGCTCTGAAATAACCGTACCACGGGCACTTAGAAAGCGCGGACCACCGCCCGTGGCGGCACCACTGCCTCCCAGTTGGGCGACGATGTCGGCGGCCTTTGCGTAATTGAGCTGGAATGACTGGGTTTGCAGTGGTTCCAAAGCTTGCATGGACGCTGCGGACTCCAGATCCTTCTTGGTACGTGCATCAATCTCGTCCTTAGGAGCAATCCACAGTACCGTACCCGACTTGCGCATACCCAAGCCTTTGGAGTCCATGATGATTTGCAGTGCCTGGTCCCACGGCACATCTTTCAGGCGCAGGGTGACCGACCCGGTAACGGAGTCAGAGGTGACGACGTTGAAGTTGGTGAAGTCGGCAATGACCTGCAGCAACGCGCGTACTTCGATGTTTTGAAAATTAAGCGACAGCGTCTCGCCAGCATAGCCAGGACCTTGAACCAACTTGGTGGGGTCCGTTTTTTGTTGCCGAATTTCAACGACAAACTGGCCGTCACTTTGGTAAGCACTATGGTCCCATGCGCCCTTGGGCTCGATGACCATGCGCACCCGGTCACCTGTCTGGGTGGTGGTGATGTTTTGCACCGGCGTACCAAAGTCGGCCACGTCGAGACGGCGACGCAACCCCTCGGGCAAGGTGGAGTTTAAAAACTCAACGACCAGGTTTTGCCCTTGTTGGCGCACATCCACGCCTACTTGGCTATTCCTCAAAGCCACAATAATGCGGCCCGCATTATCTTCCCCACGGCGAAAGTCGATATCTTTGAGCGGAGCTTTGTCTCGGCTGCCACTGTCAGCAAAAGTGGGGGTAGCGCTGGCCAAGGGTGCTGCTACTGCAACAGCATCCAACACCACCAGAATCGATTTACCTTTGAGTTCGGCTTTGTAGGAGGTGGCCTGCTTCAAGTTAAGCACGATACGCGAACGGTCGCCTACCTGGACCACGTTGATCGAACGCAGGTTGCCTTGGTTGACATCGACTGAAGACCGGCCAATACCGTTAGACACGCCCGGAAAATCGAGTGCAATACGGGCCGGTGATTGGATGGACACACCGGATGGCAATGCCGCCAATGGCTCGCTGAGGTCAATACGAATGACCTCGGCACCTCCTTGGATGGAGCCCGTGACGGACTCAATAGTGGCTTGCGCCTGCGCTGCCACCGAGGTTAGCGCCAATACCAGCGCTGCGGCCAATCGGTCTAGCATGTGCCACCCCATTCGATTCTGCTTATTCATTTCGCTCCCTCTTGTAGCACCAAACTAGCGGACCGCTCGACCCAATCTCCAGTCGAATCCTGCACAACTTCTCGTAACGTAATTTCCGACTCGTCAATCTTCATAACCCGTCCGTAGTTCAAGCCCAGATAGTTGCCCACGCGCACTTGGTAAAGAAGGTTGTCAATTTTGACCAACGCCACGGGTTGACCAGCCTTTTTCAAGCTTCCGACCATGGACATGGAATCGACCGGATAGGCTTCCAAAGCCTCTTTGCGGCGCGCCAACTCGGGCGCAATCAGCGCAGTATTGGCTACGCTCTGGGTAGAGTCCCGTTTGAGCGCCTGCGTCAACTTTTGCAGGCTAAACGGATCTACGGATCCCTCTTGAGTATAGGCCTGGGGGATGAATTTTTTAGGCTCCACCAGGGGCATCACTTTGGGGTGAACCTGGTTGCGCTGGTCGCTCATCCACTGGCGTAACTCGTCTTCGCCAGACATGCTGCACCCCGTCAATACCCCCCCCAAAACAGCCACCAAAAATAGAGGTGCCATTTTCATTTTTTGGCCCCTGGCTTTTGTGCTGCAATTTCGTCTGCATCTAGGTAGCGGAAAGTTCTGGCCGTGACTTCCATGGACAGCATGCCATCTTGGGTTGCATTCACAGGGTTAATCGATAAGTTGTTCAAGGTCACAATGCGGGACAAGTTAGCAACATCTGAGGCAAAAGCCCCCATGTCGTGGTATTTGCCCGTAACCCTCACAGAAATAGGAAGCTCAGCGTAGTAATCTTTCACAACCACTTGGCCGGGACGAAACAGCTCAAACTGCAAACTTCTGCCCAAACCAGCTTGGTTCACATCAGATAGCAAAGCGGCCATTTCGGCTTTACTGGGCAACTGCTTCTCAAGCTGGGTGACATATTGTTGAACTTGTTCGCGCTGCTTTTTAAGCGCCTCCAAGTTCACGGCCTTGCCCAACCGGGCGGTATAGGTTTCGCGTAACTGAACTTCTTTGGTTTGTTCGACGATCAACTCATCTTCGTAACTGCTCAGCCAGGCATACCAAAGGCCCGCAACCACGGCCAGTACCACCACAAGAAATAGCAAATAGCGTGGCACCGCAGGCCATACCGAGGGGTCGTTCGGATTCAGGTCGCGGAACTGCCTTTGCAAACGTTCCTGCAAGTCCTTGAAGTCGATATTCGATAGAGGTTTTTTTGTAGCCATGACACTTTTGCTAGGGGCTGACGACCGCAGCAGATGCCGCCGATTCAACGGTTTTTTGCACTTCACTGGAACGCATCAAACGTACCCGTAAATTGAATTTAGCCACCCGCCGCTGGTCACGCGGAGTCAAAGTCACGGTGCTGGCCACAATTTCCACCAAGTCAGGTTTCGACAGCCATGGTGTGTTGCTAGCCAAATTACGCAACAACTCTGATACGCGTTCATTGGACTGGGCTACTCCCTGGATGGTGACACTCTGATTCTCTTGCTTCAGGCTGGTGATGTAAGTTCCATCTGGCAGCTGTTTCACCAGTTCATTGAGCAAATGAACCGGTAGATTACGGTCTGCTTGCAGGTCTTCTACGGCTTTTTGGCGCTCAGTCAGTGCTTTGATTTCCGATTCGATGTTGGCAATTTCTTTGATTTGACCGTCCAGCACCGTGATTTCTTTGGTCAATATCACATTGCGCTCTTGCTGGCCCGATATCTGGGCCTCGAACCACAAAAACCCGGCACCGATCAGCATGGCACCGAGTAAAGCGGAAATCGCCAGCATCACCTGGAAGGTTTCGCGCCGACGCGCCCGTGCCGCCTCTCGGTGCGGCAATAAATTAATCAGGATCACTGCAGGAACCTCCGCATGGCCAGCCCACACGAGGTGAGGTAGGAGGGCGCTTCACGCAGCACTTTTTTCAGCCGGACGTCGTTGCCCATTTCCATCCCCTCAAAAGGATTGACCAGACTGCAGGCAAACGAAGCATGCTGTGTAACGGCCTCCGTCAGTCCGGGCAAAGCAGCCGAGCCACCCGCCAACAAGACATGGTCCACTTTATTATGCGGAGTACTGGTAAAGAAGAACTGCAATGCCCGGCCAATTTCCTGGGCCAGGCTTTCTACAAACGGCTCCAGCACCACGCTGCCGTAATCTTCCGGCAAGTCGCCGCTGCGCTTTTTAGTCTCGGCCTCTTCTTGCGAAAATCCGTACTGCCGCACGATCAGCTGGGTGAGTTGGGCACCGCCAAAAGCCTGGTCGCGTTCGTACAGGACTTCATCGTTGCAAATGACCTGCATGCTGGTGGCCAAAGCGCCCACTTCAAACAAAGCGACCAAAGCGTCCGTGCCTTTGTTGGCCATGCGCTCTATCAACCTGGAGGTCGCAAGCCGCGCCGAATAGGACTCAATGTCGAGAATCACAGGATTGAGGCCTGCGGCTTCGGCCAGGCCTTGGCGGTCTTGCACCTTTTCTTTACGCGATGCCGCAATCAACACATCAACATCGCCGATGGAACTGGCACTAGGCCCCACTACGCAAAAGTCAAGACTGACCTCATCGAGCGAAAAAGGGATGTACTGGTTGGCTTCTGACTCGACTTGTACTTCCAGCTCCATGTCCGACAAGCCACCCGGTAAAACAATACGTTTGGTAATCACTGCAGACGGCGGCAAAGCCATAGCTACATTTTTGGTGCGGGTGCCGCTTTTCTTGACCAGCCGGCGCATCGCTTCAGCCACTTCGTCAAACTTTTCGATATTGCCGTCCGTGATCCAGCCGCGTTCCAAAGGCTCAATAGCACAGCGTTTAAGCACCAGGTTCCCGACCGCATCATGGTCCAGCTCGACCAGCTTGAGACTGGACGAACTGATGTCAAGGCCCAGCAATGGCTGGGGTTTGCGACTGAACAACGATCCCAATGAGATCAAATCTTTCTCCCGGTACTGAGCAAAATGCTACAAAAATTAACATTTGACAGGGATGCTATCAGTAAGACTAACCCCCAGCAAAGCATATTTCCAAACGTAAATCTACAGAGCGTTGCCAAAAGTACACGCACGCTCTTGGCGGATAGCCCCGAGGGTAAGGGCAAAATGGGGGCGGCTTGCCTGTACTGGCCCTCCTTTTTTCTTTTCTGCTCGCTGTGACCTATGCCTTCAAAACCTCCGTCTAATACTTCCAATGCGGCTCCACGCTCCCGGATTCTGGTCTGGTCACTGCGCCTGCTGGGTTGGGGACTGGGCCTGGCACTGGCTGGCGCAGTGGCACTTGCTATGGTTATCGGCGTGGCACTGGCAGTGGCGTACCCCAATTTGCCCGATATTTCAGAACTATCGGACTACCGCCCGAAGTTGCCTTTGCGGGTTTTCTCGGTCGAAGGCACTTTGCTGGCCGAGTTTGGCGAAGAACGCCGCAGCCTGACCCCCATCAGGGACATCCCGCAGGTGATGAAAGATGCCGTGCTGGCGATTGAAGATGCGCGCTTTTACCAGCATGGCGGCGTAGACTACAAAGGCATGGTGCGTGCCGCCGTGGCCAATATGGGCCGCATGAAGAGCCAGGGTGCTTCCACCATCACCATGCAGGTAGCGCGCAACGTGTATTTATCGGCCGAAAAAAGCTACACCCGCAAGATTTACGAAATCTTGCTGACCTTCAAGCTTGAACACGCGCTGACCAAGGACCAGATTCTGGAAATCTACATGAACCAGATCTTCCTGGGCAACCACGCCTATGGCTTTGCCTCGGCAGCGGAAACCTACTTCGGCAAACCCCTGAAGAACCTCAGCATCGCCGAAGCCGCCATGCTCGCAGGCCTGCCCAAAGCCCCCTCGGCCTACAACCCGATCTCCAATCCCACCCGCGCCAAAATAAGGCAGCAGCACATCATTACCCGCATGGAAGAAAACGGCTTCATTACCGAAGACCAGGCCATCGCTGCCCGCAAAGAAGAGCTGCACGTGCGCTCGGGCAACGGCAGCGACCGCATCCACGCCGAATACGTGACTGAGACCGTGCGACAACTGATGTTTGCGCAGTACGGCGAAGAAACCTACACCCGCGGCCTGAACGTTTACACCACGCTCAAGGCCAGCGACCAGGATGCTGCTTACAAAGCCCTGCGCCGGGGCCTGATGGACTTTGAGCGTCGCCAGATCTACCGCGGCCCGGAAAAATTCGCCACCCTGCCTACCGACCCGGCCGAGCTGGACGACGCGATCGACGAAGCCCTGGTGGACCACCCCGACAACGGCGACGTGATGTCGGCCATGGTGCTGGACGCAAACCCTAAAAAAATTACGGCCGTGCGCCAGAACGGCGATGCGGTAGACATCACCGGCGACGGCCTGAAACCCGCGCAATCCGGTCTGGCCGACAAAGCCCCGCCCAACATCAAGATCCGGCGCGGCGCCATCATCCGCGTGATGAAAACAACCAAAGGCACCTGGGAAATTACCCAGCTGCCCGAAGTGGAAGGTGCGTTCGTGGCGCTGGACCCGCGCGATGGCTCCATCAAGGCCCTGGTGGGCGGCTTCGACTTTCAAAAGAACAAATTCAACCATGTGACCCAGGCTTGGCGGCAACCAGGCTCCAGCTTCAAGCCCTTTATCTATTCAGCCGCCCTGGAAAATGGCTTCACCCCCGCCACCATCGTCAACGACGCACCGCTGTTCTTTGACGCAGGTGTCACCGGCGGCCAGCCCTGGGAACCCAAAAACTACGACGGCAAGTTTGAAGGCCAGATGACGCTGCGCACCGCGCTGGCCAAGTCGAAGAACATGGTCTCCATCCGCCTGCTGCAAGCCATCGGCCCCAAGAAAGAGCAGGAATGGATCACCCACTTCGGCTTTGACCCCGAAAAGCACCCTGCCTACCTGACCATGGCGCTGGGCGCAGGTTCGGTCACGCCCATGCAAATGGCCTCAGCCTACGCGGTGTTTGCCAACGGTGGCTACCGGGTCAACCCCTGGCTGGTGGCCAAAGTCACCGACCAAAAAGGCAAAGTGCTGGTGGAAACCAAAGCTCCCGTCCTCGACGAATCGGTACGCACCATCAGCCCGCGCAACGCCTTCATGATGACCAATCTGCTGGGCGAGGTGACCCTGCGCGGCACGGCAGCGGCAGCCCAGCGCATCCTCAAACGCCCTGACGTGTACGGCAAAACCGGTACCACCAACGACTCTATTGATGCCTGGTTTGCAGGCTACCAGCCCACCCTGACCGCCATCACCTGGATCGGCTTTGATACCCCGCGCAACCTGGGCGCGCGTGAAACCGGTGGCGGCCTGGCCCTGCCGGTGTGGATCAACTTCATGGAAACCGCCTTGAGCGGCGTACCCGTGGTAGTGCCCGTGCCCCCGGAAGGCGTCACCAATGCCGGTGGCGACTGGTTCTATACCGAGTACGGTCGCAGCACCGGCGTGACCAGCTTGGGGGTAGACGACGGAACAGCGGCACCTGGTGGCGCAGGCAATGGTGCCGCTACACCGCCCCCGCCCCCCAACGAGGAGCGCAACCGCATCCTGGATTTGTTTAAAAATTAGCGGGCTTGAATTCCAGCGGCAGCCCGGACTGGGCGCTGGCATCGCGGGTCAAACTGGCAAAAAACTCGCCCTGGCCCTTGGTGTCCATCCACTGGGCGCTATCAAACTTATAGTGGTAGCCGCCCGACTTGGCGGCCAACCAGACCTCTTGCAGTGGCTTTTGCAGATTGATGATGATCTGGCTGCGGTTGGGAAAGGTCAAAGTGACCATACCGCCAGTGCGCTGGTTGTCAATATCGGCATCGGTGCTGTCGTTGATACGGTCGCAGCAGGCCTCCACGGCTTTGAGCAAAATTTCCGCGCGGTCCATGAATTCGGGGTCGGTCATACAATTTCGCCATGTTGAAGATAAGCCAAATTCTAGTCAGCCGCCCCGTCCTTGCCGCCGCCATGGTCGCAAGCCTTGCCATTTTGGGGGGCTGCGGCCAAAAAGGCGTGCTCTACCACCCCACGGAACCGGCCAGTACACACCGCGCCACGCTGCCCGAAACCCTCACGCCGGAGGTGCTGAAACCAGCATCCCCAGCCTCCGCGCCTTAATTTCAATAATTTGCAGGTGGTGCCTCCCGGAACCCTGCAAAACCCCGGCCATTCGCAGCAAGCACCATGTATTTGCTATGGATAGGCGCGGGCCACCGCACTACCATTGCGCAAACTTTTTTGCCTTTCACACCCATGACATCCCCCCTGCCCGGCCATCCCCACATCGCCTACCAACACCACGCATCGGGAAGCGCCCTGTGCATCGAAGGCCAGCCGCTCGCCGCCCTGGCCCAGGCCCACGGCACGCCGCTGTTCGTCTACTCCAAAGCCTCCATGCTGGATGCCCTGGCCGCCTACCAGCGCGGCTTTGCGGGCCGCAAGGCGCAAATTTGCTACGCCATGAAAGCCAACTCGTCGCTCGGCGTGCTACAGGTCTTTGCCCAAGCCGGTTGCGGCTTTGACATTGTCTCCAGCGGCGAACTGGCGCGGGTGCTGGCTGCCGGTGCCGTCGCCTCCAAAGTGATTTTTTCTGGTGTGGGCAAAACCCGGGCCGAAATGCGCCATGCGCTGGGCGTGGGCATCGGCTGCTTCAACGTAGAGAGCACCGCCGAGCTGGAGGTATTGAACGAAGTCGCCGGCTCCATGGGCCTGCGCGCGCCCATCAGCATCCGCGTAAACCCGAACGTCGACCCCAAAACACACCCCTACATCTCCACTGGGCTCAAGGGCAACAAGTTCGGCATTGCGCACGAAGAAACCCTGGCCACCTACCAGCGTGCTGCCAGCCTGCCCGGTCTGCGCGTGGTGGGCATCGACTGCCACATCGGCTCACAAATCACCGAGGAAACACCCTACCTGGACGCGATGGACCGCGTGCTGGACCTGGTGGATGCCATCGAAGCCACCGGCATCACCCTGCACCACATCGACTTTGGCGGCGGCCTGGGCATCCACTACCAGGACGACACCCCGCCCGCAGCCGACGTGCTGTGGCACAAACTGCTGACCAAGCTGGACGCACGCGGCTACGGCCAGCGCCAGCTGATGGTCGAGCCCGGCCGCTCGCTGGTGGGCAACGCGGGCGTGTGCATCACCGAGGTGCTGTACCTCAAGCCCGGCGAGCAAAAGAACTTCGCCATCATCGACGCGGCCATGAACGACCTGCCCCGCCCAGCGATGTACCAGGCCTTCCACCACATCGTACCGCTGGCCCCGCGCGCGGAGGCCACCACGGTGATGGACGTAGTCGGCCCGGTGTGCGAAAGCGGCGACTGGATTGGCCGCGACCGCGCGCTGGCGGTGCAGCCCGGCGACCTGCTGGCGGTACTGTCGGCAGGTGCCTACTGCATGAGCATGTCCAGCAACTACAACAGCCGGGGCCGCGCCGCCGAAGTGCTGGTGGATGGCAGCGCAGCCCATCTCATCCGCACGCGCGAGTCGATTGCGGACCAGATGCGCTTTGAAAATCTGGTTCGCTAAAAACTCCTTTTTATATAGCACCTTGTGCTTATAGGACTTGCACTATCTGCCATTTTCATGCCTGAATTCGGCATCAAAATCCAACGCTAGCCCATTGCCACCCGCACCTGTGCCTGGGTCGGCAAGGGCGCAACCGCACCAAAACCCTGCACCGCCAATGAAGCCGCCACATTGGCATAGCGGGTGGCGGCAAACACGCCGTCGCCCAGGGCCAACCGGGCCAGCAGGTTGCCGCAAAAGCAGTCACCCGCGCCCGTGGCATCCACGGCTTCAACAAGGCGGCCCTGCACCGCTTCGCGCCGCTGGCCGTCACTGACCAGCGCGCCCTTAGCCCCCAGCTTAAGCACCACCGATCGCGCACCCAGGCTGTGACCCCAGTCCACGATGGCCTGCGGGTCGGTCAAGCCGGTCAATTGCGTCACGTCTTCCAGGCTGGGCAAGAACACATCACACAGCGCCACGGCCTGCGCAATCGCCACACGGGCACGCTCCAGCGGCCACAGCCTCAGACGCAGGTTGGAGTCGAATGAGACGGTGGTGCCTGCCTCGCGTGCCCAGCGCATGGCGTCCAGCGCTGCCGCGCAAGCGGTGGTGGAGATGGCCAACGAGATGCCCGACACATGCAAGATA
The DNA here is from genome assembly GCF_056521385.1 of Rhodoferax sp. RT5P35. Classification (NCBI taxonomy): domain Bacteria; kingdom Pseudomonadati; phylum Pseudomonadota; class Betaproteobacteria; order Burkholderiales; family Comamonadaceae; genus Rhodoferax; species Rhodoferax sp. RT5P35. The sequence continues at coordinate 88,345 of NZ_JBWMAX010000015.1, forward strand.
TGGCTCTGCGCAATCCGCTCGCGCACCAACGGGCTCTGCACCCAGTCCAGCCCCATGCGGCTGGCGGCCGACCCGGCGCGCAGGTAGCTGAACTGGTGGCCGCGCGCGCCGTGGCTCACAAAGTACACACCGGTAAGGGCCTGGGCATCGCGCTCCACCGCGGCGGCGTCCACACCTTCGCGTTGCCACAGGTCCAGCAGTGCATCGCCAAACAGGTCCAACCCCAGCCGGGTGAGGTAGCTGGTGCGCGCCCCTGCCCGTGCGGCGGCAATGGCGGCATTGCTGGTGTCGCCACCAAAGCCTTGCAGGTACTGCGGCTGGCCGGGCTGGGTCTGGTTGAACTCCACCATGGCCTCGCCCAGGGCGACCACGTCGAAAGATCGGGGCAGGTGCTGCATGGCGAAAGGGGTCATCGCGGTGGCTAGCGAGGTTTGTAAGCCGTGACATCCATCTCGACTTTCGCGTCGATCATCAGGCGCGACTCCACGGTGGAGCGGGCCGGGCGGTGGGCGCCAAAACACTCCATATAGACCCGGTTAAAGCTGCCGAAATCGCGCGCATCCTCCAGCCACACGCTGACCTTGGCCACATCGGCCAGGGTGCAACCGGCCAAGGCCAAGGCCTCTTCCAGCCGCTGGAATACCCGGCGGGTTTGCGCCTCGATGCCCCCCACGATGACCTGGCCCTGCTCGTCGGTGGGCACCTGGCCCGAGACAAATACAAAGTCACCACAGCGCGTTGCTGGGGACAGCGGGCGTACCTGGCGGTCCGACGCTAGCAAGGGTTGACCCAACATTTCTACCTGAGACATGGCAACTCCAAAAATGTAATTAATTTACAAAAAAGAATGAATAATACCGTTTGACTTTTAAAAATCATTACTTTACGATTAAAAAATGTAATGTTATTACTTACGGAGCCACTATGCAACCCACGACTCTTGCGCCTTCCTCCCCCGTCCCATCGGCCTCAGCGGTCGCTGTACCCTCCCGCCGACGCTGGCTCAGCGCACTGGCCGTCACCGGTTCACTCGTCGGCCTGGGGGGGTTGCCGATGGCCGAAGCTCTGGCAGCCCCCGCCAAAGGTGGCGCAGCCAACCTGGCCATGGTGGGGGAACCGCAGGGCCTGGACCCGATGACCAGCACCGCCGACCTGGTGGGCACCATCATGCAACACGTGTACGAGCCGCTCTACACCTTTGACGCCAACTGGGCCATTGCACCTATGCTGGCCGAGAGCCTGCCCAGCGTGTCCAAGGACGGGCTGACCTACACCATCGCGCTGCGCAAAGGCGTCAAGTTCCACAACGGGCGCGACATGACCGCCGACGATGTGATCGCCTCGCTGGAGCGCTGGATGGCCGTGTCGCCGCGCGGCAAATCGGTCGGCAAGGAAGTGGCGTCGCTGCTAGCCAAAGACCCCAACAGCATAGAACTGAAGCTGAAAAACCCCTATGCCCCCCTGCTGGCCCAGCTGGCCCTGCCCAGCGGCATGGCGGCCATCATGGCCAAGGAAAGCATTGCGCCGCAGATTAAGGACTTCATCGGCACCGGCCCCTACAAGTTCAAGGAACGCCGCCCCGACCAGTACACCGTACTGACGCGCTTTGACGCTTACGCCGCCCGCAAAGAAGCCCCCAGCGGCTATGCGGGTCGCCGCGAGGCCTTGCTGGACGAGTTGCGCTTTGTGCCCGTGCCGAACGCCAACACCCGGGTCGAAGGGGCTTTATCCGGCCAGTTCCAGTACGCCGATCTGCTACCGGTCGAAGCCATCAGCCGGGTTGAAAAGGCCGGTGCCAACGTGGTGGTGCCCATCGTCACCAAAAACTTCGGCTTCCCCTACATCGTGTTCAATACTAAGGAAGGCGTGCTGGCCGCGCAGCCGCTGCGCCGTGCCGTGCAAACCGCCGTGGGTGAAGGCGAAATGCTGGCAGCAGGCTTTGGCGACAACCGCTTCTTCGTGGTCGAGCCCAACTTCTTCCCCAAGGGCACGCCCTACTTCTCCACCGCCGGGGACAAGCTCTACAACGAGCGCAATCCCCAGGCCGCCAAGGACCAGGCCGCCAAAGCGGGCTACAACGGCCAGCCGATCCGCATCATGGCCAGCCGCCAGTACGAGTTCCACTACAACATGGCGCTGGTGATGTCCGAGCAGCTGAAAAAAGCCGGGTTCAAAACCGACCTGCAAGTGGTGGACTGGGCCACGCTGGTACAGCGCCGCAGCGACAGCAAGCTGTGGGACGTGTACTTCACCCACTCCGGCCTGTTCCCCGAACCCATGCTGTCGCCGCCGCAGCTGGGTGACGGCGCGCCCGGCTGGTGGGACAGCGCGGCCAAGAAGACTACGCTCTCGGCCTTCAACCAGGAAAACAACCCCGCCAAGCGCGGCCCACTGTGGGGCGTAGTGCAGCAAACCATATACGACGAAGTGCCGTTCATCGAGGTCGGCAAGTTCAATGCGCTGTCGGCAAGGTCGGCCAAGCTCGAGGGCTACACCCCCGCCATCTGGCCGTTCTTCTGGAACACCGGTCTGGCGAAATGAACACCCCCAGGCTTGCCCACTTTGTGTGGCAGCGCCCACCCCCTTGCAGGGGGCAACACCAGCAGCCCGGCAAAGCCGGTTCTGCGGTGTTCGCGAAAGGGCTTCGCTGCGCTAGCCTCGGGGAAGACATGGTCCACGCCAGTCAACCAGGGTAAAAGGATTTAAATAATGCGCTTTTTGCTCCAACGTCTCGCCGGTGCCATGGTGGTGCTGGCCATCGTCGCCGTACTGGTGTTCCTGCTGACCCGCCTGGCCTCGGGCGACCCGGTGGCACTGCTGCTAGGCGACCAGGCCACGGTGGAAGACATCGCTCAGGCGCGGGTCCAGTACGGGCTGGATAAGCCCCTGCCCACGCAGTTTGTACTGTGGGTGGGCGAGCTGCTGCACGGCAACCTCGGCCAGTCGCTGTTTTTGCAGCGGCCGGTGGCGCAGGCGCTGCTGGAGCGGGCCGAGCCCACGCTGTTTCTGGCCCTGTTTGCGGTGGCCATTGCGGCGCTGATCGGCGTGCCCTGCGGCATGGCGGCGGCCATCTGGCGCGGTAGCGCGGCCGACCAGGGTTTGAGCGGCATCGCCATGCTGGGGGCCAGCGTGCCCAGCTTCTGGATGGGGCTGATCCTGATCCAGTTCTTTGCCGTGCACCTGGGTTGGTTTCCGGCCTCGGGCTATGGCGACCCCGGCATGCCGCTAGCCCAGCGGCTGTACCACCTGGTACTGCCCGCCATGGTACTGGGGCTGCTGAATTCGGCGCTCATCATCCGCTTCACCCGCGCCTCGATGCTGGATATTCTGGGCGAAGACTTTGTACGCACCGCCCGTGCCAAAGGCCTGCCCGAGCGGGTCATCATGGTCAAGCACGTGCTGCGCAACGCGCTAGTGCCCATCATCACCGTGCTGGGCCTGACGGTGGCGCTGATGATTGGCGGCACGGTCGTCACCGAGACGGTATTCAACCTGCCCGGCGTGGGCAACCTGGTGGTGCGCGCGGTGTTGCGGCGCGATTATCCCGTCATCCAGGGCACGCTGCTGGTGATTGCGGGCATTTATGTGGTGATCAATCTGGTGATCGACCTGCTCTACACCCTGGTCGATCCCCGCATCCGTTTGGGAGCCGCTTAATGCTATTTTTTTCAGAGCTACTTACGAAGATGCAGCCTACGCTACACCGTCTTTTTGCCCGTAAAGTGGTGTTGCTGGCGGCGCTTGCCCTGGCAGCTATCGTGCTCATCGCCACCGTCTTCCCCTGGGTGTCGGATGCCGATCCGAACGCGATTACGGTAACCGAGCGCTTGCTGGCTCCGAGTGGCGCGCATTGGGCGGGCACTGACGAGCTGGGCCGCGACGTGCTGTTGCGCATCGTCCATGGCGCACGCTACTCATTGCTGATTGGTTTTGTCACCGCCTTCGGGGCGGTGGCGCTGGGCACGTTGATGGGCATTCTGGCGGGCTTCTTCCAGCGGCTGGACGCGCCGCTGATGCGCCTAGTGGACGCCATGATGTCCTTCCCCGACATCTTGCTGGGCATTGCCCTGGTGTCGATCCTGGGCGTGTCGCTGTGGAACGTGATGCTGGCGCTAGTCATCGTCTACACCCCGCGGGTGGCCCGGGTGGTGCGCGCCGCCACCCTGGTACTGCGCGAGCTGCTGTTCGTGGATGCCGCCCGCGCCCTGGGCGTGCGCACGCCGCGCATTCTGTGGTCGCACATCCTGCCCAATCTGATGTCGCCCATCCTGGTGCAGGTCACCTTCATCTTCGCCTATGCGATTCTGGCGGAGGCCGGCTTGTCCTTTCTGGGCGTGGGCGTGCCGCCTGACATCCCCACCTGGGGCACGATGATTGCGGGTAGCCTGGAGCATGCCGACCGCGCGTTCTGGACCATTCTGTGCCCCGGCCTGGCGATTGTGTTGACGGCTCTCTCGCTGCAAATGCTGGGCGATGGCGTGCGGGATTTGCTCGACCCGAAGTTAAAGAAAACAACATGATGAATATCGCCCCCACGCTTGTCACTGCCCCGGGATCGGCGGCAGCCGATAACGCAGGTACTGCGCGGCCCGGCGCGGCGACAGCGCTCGCGCCGCGTCTCGAAGTCAAAGGCCTGTCCACCTCGTTTGCCACCGATGCCGGGCGCATCCAAAGCGTGGCCGACGTCTCTTTCACCATCGCCCCCGGCGAAACCCTGGCCCTGGTGGGCGAATCCGGCTCCGGCAAATCGGTCACCAGCCTGTCGCTGATGGGCTTGCACGCCAAAACTTCACAAGCCCGCATGGAGGGCGAAGCTTGGTTTGTGCGCCGCGACGGCCATCGCGTCAACCTGCTGGCGCTGGACGAGGATGGCAAACGCGCCCTGCGCGGCAACGAGATGGCGATGGTGTTCCAGGAGCCCATGACCAGCCTGAACCCGGTGCTGACCGTGGGCGAGCAGATCGCCGAATCGGCCCGCCTGCACCTGCAGCTGGACCGCCGTGCGGCCCTGGCCCACGCACTGCGCATGCTGGAGCTGGTGGAAATACCCGCCGCCGCCCGCCGCCTGTTTGAATACCCGCACCAGCTGTCGGGCGGCATGCGCCAACGCGTGATGATCGCCCTGGCCATGGCCTGCAGCCCCACGCTGCTGATCGCCGACGAGCCCACCACCGCGCTGGACGTGACCATCCAGGCGCAAATTCTGGCGCTGATGGGCCGGCTGCAAAAAGAGACGGGTATGAGCATTTTGTTCATCACCCACAACCTGGGCGTGGTGGCGCAGTACGCCGATACCGTGGCCGTGATGTACGCGGGCCGCATCGTCGAAGCCGCCAGCGTCCACGCCTTGTTTGCGCAACCCGAGCACCCCTACACTCGGGGCCTGCTGGCCTGCCTGCCCGGTGTGGCGCGGCAGCGGGCCGGGGGCATGGTGGCAGGGCAGCGTCCCAAACTGGTCGCTATTCCGGGCCAGGTGTCAAGCCCCTTGGCGCCCCCGCCCGGCTGCGCGTTTGCACCCCGCTGCGCCCAGCGCATGGCCGGGTGTGACAGCCAGATGCCCGCGTTAACAGCCCACGGTGAACGCCGCAGGGTGCGCTGCATCGCAGTGACCGCCCCCCTCCAGGAGGCCGCATGACATCCGCCGACAACCTGGTCGAAATCACCGGCCTGAGCAAATATTTCGGCAGCGGCAGCCACCCGGTCAAGGCCGTGGACGGCGTGAGCTTTGCCATCCGCCGAGGCGAAACCCTCGGGCTGGTGGGCGAATCCGGCTCGGGCAAAAGCACCATTGGCCGCCTGCTGACGCGCCTGGTCGAACCTACGGCGGGCCAGATGCTGTACAGCGGCCATGCAGCAAATGGCAGCCAGCCCGTCGATCTGGCCCGTCTGTCGCAAGCCCAATACCGGCCCTTGCGTTCCCAGATCCAGATCATTTTCCAGGACCCCTACGCCAGCCTGAACCCGCGCATGCGTATCCGCCAGGTGCTGGCCGAGGCGCTGGACACGCACGGCCTGGCCCAGGGCGCGGCACACCTGCCACGCATCCACGCCCTGCTGGAACAGGTGGGGCTGCGGCCTGAGCACGCCGAGCGCTTTCCGCACGAATTCTCAGGTGGCCAGCGCCAGCGCATCGGCATTGCCCGCGCACTGGCGGTAGAGCCGCGCTTCGTCGTGGCCGACGAGCCGCTGTCGGCGCTGGACGTGTCCATCCAGGCCCAGGTGGTGAACCTGCTGGGCGAATTGAAAGCGCAACTGGGCCTGACCTTGCTGTTCATCTCGCACGATCTGGACGTGGTGGAGTACCTGTGCGACCGCGTGGTGGTGCTCTACCTGGGCCGGGTGATGGAAATCGCCCCCACCCACGCGCTGTACGCCAACGCCCAGCACCCCTACACCCAGGCCCTGCTAGCCGCCGCCCCGGTTCCCGACCCGACCCAACGCCGTACCATTCCGCTGCTAACCGGTGACCTGCCCAGCCCGGCCAACCCGCCCTCGGGCTGCGTGTTCCGTACCCGCTGCCCGCAGGCGATCGAGGCCTGCACCAGCCACGACACCCCGCTGCGCGAGGTGCAACCCGACCACTGGACGGCCTGCTGGCGCACCGACCTAACCCCTGTATCCACCCTATGACCTTCACCCTCGACTGCAGCTTTAAGAGCTTCCCGCCCACCGCTGCGCCTTTGCAGAGTGATACCCTGGCCCGGCAGGGATGGAACCTGTTCGCCAACGACTTGGCGTTTCCGCTGGCCGTGGTCAACCGCTCCGCGCTGGCGCACAACATCGCCTGGATGCAGGCCTACGCCGAACGCAAAGGCGTGGCGCTGGCCCCGCACGGCAAGACCACCATGTCGCCCGAGCTGTTTACCCAGCAACTGGCGGCTGGTGCCTGGGGCCTGAGCTTCGCCACGGTCTACCAGGCCCGCGTAGGGGTGGCCGCCGGAGCGCGCCGCATCATCCTCTGCAACCAGGTGGTGTGCGATGCCGACTTTGATGCGCTGGCCGCATTGTTGGCCCGGCACGCGGATCTCAAAGTCTGGTTTCTGGTGGATTCGCTGGCGCAGCTGGGATTGATCGAAGACTGGGCGCACAAGCGCACCGCCACCATACCCTTCGATGTGCTGCTGGAAATGGGCATTCCCGGCCAGCGCACCGGCTGCCGCACGCTGATGGAAGCGATGGCCCTGGCCCGGGCGCTGGCCGCGTCCCCGGCGGTGCGCCTGGGCGGCATCGAATGCTACGAAGGCGGCGTGGCCCGCTGCGACAGCGCGCACGATGCCCGGGAAGTGACGGCCCTATTGCGTCGCGTTACCGAGGTGGTGCGGGCCGTGGATGCCGACAACCTGTTGGCAGGCGACGAGCTGCTGGTCACCGCCGGGGGCTCGGCCGTGTTTGACTTGGTGCTGCCGCTGCTGCGCACGCAAGGCCTGTCACGTCCGCTGCAAGGCGTGCTGCGCTCGGGCTGCTACATCACCCACGACCACGGCAACTACGCCCGATTTTTGAAGCAGCTGGAGCAGCGTGAGGGGCTGGACAGCTCCTTGCGCGCCGCATTGTCGGTGTGGACGCTGGTGCAGTCCGTGCCCGAACCCGGCCTGGCCCTGCTAACCTGCGGCCGCCGCGACATTTCTTATGACCTGGAAATGCCGCTACCGCATATGTACGCTGCACGAGGCGCTACGAAAACCATAGTAACCCCCGCGGATTGGCACGTCAGCGCACTGAACGACCAGCACGCCTACCTGCGCTTTTATCCAGCCGGTGTGGTGCCCCAGGTGGGCGACCGCGTGGTGCTGGGTATTTCCCACCCCTGCACCACCTTCGACAAATGGCGCTGGCTGGCCGTGGTGGAAGACGACGGTGCCGTCAGCGGTGCCATTCACACCCAGTTTTGAAGTCCCGCCTATGAACGAATCCTTACCCAACGGTACCGCCACCAAGGCCCTGTCCCAAGGCCTGCTGCTGCAACTACGTGAGCGCCTGCCCAGTCTGGCCACCGCCCAGCGCAAGGTGGTGGAATGTATGTTGCAAGACCCGGGTAGCGCTGCCGGAGCCACCGTCGAGCTGCTGGCGCAGACCGCACAGGTGTCCATGCCCACGGTGGTGCGCACCTGCCGCAGCTTTGGCTTTGAGACGGTGCGCGAATTCATGCTGGCCCTGGCGCAAGACCTTGCGGTGTCGGGCTCGCCACTGCACCGCAGCGTGCTGACCGGCGACTCGGCCCAGCAGGTGTCGGCCAAGATCATCCAGGCCGCCGTGGCATCGCTGACCGACCTGGGCCGCCGCATGGACACCGACATGGTGGAGCGGGTGGCCACACGCCTGGCCCAGGCCCGGCGCATCGACTGCTATGCCGTCGGGGCCGCATCCAGCTTCATGGCCAGCGAGCTGCAAAGCCGTTTGTTCCGCCTGGGCCGCACGGCGAATGCAATTTTTGATGCCCACCAGCAACTGGTATCCGCCAGCACGCTGGGGCCGGACGGCGTGGCGTTTGTGATCTCGCACGTCGGCCGCATGCCCTACACGCTAGAAGCCGCCAAGTTCGCCCGCGCCCAGGGGGCCACGGTGGTGGCCCTGACCCAGCCGGACACGCCCCTGGCGAAGATCGCTGACCTGGTGCTGGCCGTCTCCGTGCCACCCGATGCGGTGATGCGCGTCGGCACCGAGGCCTATCTGGCGCACCTGCTGCTGATTGAAATCGTGATGGTGCGGCTGGCCCAGCAACTCGGGCCCCAGGTGGCCCACGGCTTGCAACAGTTCAAGCAATTGCTGCACAAACATGGCTTTGACAGCGCCGAATACGCCGGTTTCACCGACTCTGCCGCATCCGAAGAAGGGCTTTGAGATGCACGCCACCCTGCTCCAGAACGGCCTGGTCGTCGATGGCCGCAACACTCCCGGCTGGCGCGGCGACGTGCTGCTGCAAGGCGAGCGCATCGCCGCCATGGGGCCACCAGGCACGCTGGATGCTGTCGGCGCGGTCGCGGTAGATTGCAGCGGCAAAGTCATCGCCCCGGGCTTTATCGACGTACACACCCACGACGATGCCGCCGCCCTCGACCACCCGGACATGCTGAGCAAGCTGTCGCAAGGCATCACCACCGTAGTGACCGGCAACTGCGGCATCTCGCTGGTGCCGGTGGTGTCCCAGGCCCCCGAAGCGCCCTTGTCGCTACTGGGCCGGCACCAGTTTCGTTTTGGCAGCATGGCGGCCTACGCCGCTGCGGTGGATGCCGCTCAGCCCGGTGTCAACGTGGCAGCGCTGCTGGGCCACACTGCCTTGCGCATGCGCCACATGGTGCAACTCGACCGCCCCGCCCTGCCGCAGGAGCTGGCCGCCATGGCGCAGGACATGCAAGAGGCCATGGACGCAGGCGGCCTGGGCCTCTCCAGCGGCGTGTTCTACCGCGAGGCTTTTGCGGCCGATACCGCCGAGCTGATCGCCTTGGCCAGCGTGGCGGCACGTGCAGGCGGCATTTACGCCACCCACATCCGCGACGAGCTGGCGGGCATCTTGCCGGCTCTGCAAGAGGCCGCGCTGACGGCGCGTCAGGCCGGTTTGCCGCTGGTGCTGTCGCACCACAAATGCGCCGGCCCGGCCAACTGGGGCCGCACGCGGGAGACCCTGCCGCTGATCGCCCAGCTGGCCGAGGCACAAGAGATTGCCATGGACGTGTACCCCTATACCGCGGGCTCCACCGTGCTGCGCGAAGACCTCGTGGACGGCGTAATCGACATCCTCATTACCGGCAGCCAGCCACACCCCGAGATGGCCGGGCGCTACCTGGCCGCCATCGCCCAACACTGGGGCGTGTCGCAGCAGGAAGCCTGCATTCGCCTAAAACCGGGCGGGGCCTGCTACTTTCAAATGCGCGAAGACGATGTGGAGCGGGTCATTGCCCACCCGTTGTCCATGATCGGCTCCGACGGCCTGCCGCACGATGAGCGCCCGCACCCCCGGCTGTGGGGCGCTTTTCCCCGCGTGCTGGCCCGCTACTGGCGGGAAAAAGGCGTATTGGAACTGGAGCAGGCGGTCCACAAGATGACCGGCCTGTCGGCGCGGCAGTTCCGGCTGGCCGAGCGAGGAACATTGCAAGTGGGGCATTTCGCCGATCTGGTGGTGTTCGATCCGCAAGCCGTACGCGACCTGGCCACCTTTGAAAACCCCGTGCAGTACAGCGCCGGGATTGAGCAGGTGTGGGTGAACGGGGTCCTCAGCTACACCGCCCAGGACCGGGCCACCGGGGTGCGGGCGGGGCGGTTTGTGCGGCGGGGCACCCCCACACTCTGATTTTTATAGCTGTATGCGCTGAGTGGGTGAGCGCTGCAGCCCTTTTTTCTTTAAATACTGGGCGACGCGCCAGCCCAGCAACACGGCGATGACGGCGGCGTACACCGCCACCTCGGCGAAGTTGTTCTTGCCCGCCCGCATCCAGAAAAAGTGCAGGATGCCCAGCCCGGCAATGCCGTACACCAGCTTGTGCAGGGTCTGCCAGCGCTTGGCGCCCATGGCCTTGATGGCGCGGTTGAACGAGGTGGCAGCCAGTGGGGTGAGCAGCACAAAGGCCAGGAAACCCACCAGAATGAAGGGCCGCTTGGCGATGTCGTGGGCAATGTCGCCCACGTCAAAACCCATGTCAAAGCCGCTGTAACTCAGCAGGTGGACCACCACGTAGAAGTACACGTACAGCCCAAACATGCGCCGAAAGCGCGCCAGGCCGGGGGTGTTGGTGATGGTGCGCAGCGGCGTGACGGCCAGCACGATGCAGATGAAGCGCAGTGTCCAGTCGCCGGTGGCGCGGATCAGGTGCTCGGCGGGGTTGGCCCCCAGTGTGTTGGCATGGCCCAACTGCGCCTGGAAGACGTTCCAAGCCAGCCACAAAAAAGGCAGCAGGCACAACAGAAAGACCACCGGCTTGGCGGCGGGGTGGAGCAAGAGCTTTTTCATGGCTTTTTATTGGTTGGGGACAGAGCTTCGCTTCGCTACGGTCTGTCCCGCAAGCGTTTTAGAAGTTTTTCTGCAGGTCCAGCCCGGCGTAGAGCTGACCGACCTGGGCTTCGTAGCCGTTGAACATCAGGGTTTTACGCTTCTTGGCGAACAGGCCGTCTTCGCCAATGCGGCGCTCGGTGGCCTGGCTCCAGCGCGGGTGGTCCACGTCGGGGTTGACGTTGGAATAAAAGCCGTACTCATTGGCGGCAGCCTTGTTCCAGGCGGTGGCGGGCTGCTTGTCGGTGAAGCGGATCTTGACAATGCTCTTGCCGCTTTTGAAGCCGTACTTCCAGGGCAACACCATGCGCACCGGCGCGCCGCTCTGGTTGGGCAGCACTTCGCCGTACATGCCGAAGGTCAGCAGCGCCAGCGGGTGCATGGCTTCGTCCATGCGCAGGCCTTCCACGTAAGGCCACTGCAGCACGCGGGAGCCTACAAAGGGCATGGTCTTGGGGTCGGCCAGGGTGACGAATTCGACAAACTTGGCCGCACTGGTGGGCTCCACCGCCTTGATCAGCGCGCTGAGCGAATAGCCTACCCACGGAATCACCATGGACCAGCCCTCCACGCAGCGCAGGCGGTAGATGCGCTCTTCCATGGGTGCGAGCTTGAGCAGGTCTTCCAGTGAGTATTTGGCGGGCTTTTTGACCAGGCCCTCGATCTCCACCGTCCATGGCGTGGTTTTCAGGGTGTGGGCGTTTTGCGCCGGGTCGGCCTTGTCCGTGCCAAATTCGTAGAAATTGTTGTAGGTGCTGGCATCTTTGTACGGCGTGATTTTTTCCGTCACTGTAGCCCCCGCCACCGCCGACTTGGCCCCCACCAGTGGGGCCAGCTTGCCAGAGCCTTCGGCCATCGCCTCGCGCCCCGCCCAGGTGGCCAATGCCGCCCCGGCCACGCCACTGGCCATCAGCTTGACCATATCGCGCCGCCCGGCGTACACGCGCTGCGGCGTGATCTCGCTAGGGATGGGGTGGAGAAATCCGTCGGAGTGGGTCTTGATCAACATGGGGCAAATCCTTGTGGTTTAGCTATGAGTCGTCCGAGAAGCAAAAGTCTTACAAGGTTCCGTAGCTGTGCAGGCCGCTCAGGAACATGTTCACGCCGAGGAAGGCAAAGCTGGTCACGCCCAGCCCGGCCAGAGCCCACCAGGCGGCTACCGTGCCGCGCAGGCCCTTCATCAGGCGCATGTGCAACCAGGCGGCGTAGTTCAGCCAAACGATCAGCGCCCAGGTTTCCTTCGGGTCCCAGCTCCAGTAGCCGCCCCAGGCCTCGGCCGCCCACAGGGCACCCAGCACGGTGGCGATGGTGAAAAAAGCAAAGCCCACGGCGATGGATTTGTACATCACGTCGTCCAGCACCTCCAGGCTCGGCAGGCGCGAGGCAATGCGCTTGCGGCCCCACAGGATGCTGCCCATGATGGCGGTTGACACCAGCAGGTATCCGGCCCAGTAGCTGCCGCCCGCGTCCGAGGTGGTTTTACGGAACACCAACGGAATAAAACACAGCACCACGCCCAGCAGCCACAGCGGGGTGAGCTTGTGCCAGCGGGTCTCGGCGGCCTGTTGCTTGATGAGGTAGGCAAAGGCCAGCATGGCGGCCAGCGAAAAGGTGCCGTAGCCGATGAAGTTGGCGGGCACGTGCAGCTTCATCCACCAGCTCTTCAGTGCCGGTACCAACGGCTGAATTTCATGCGCCTCGCGCACCACGGTGTACCAAAGCAAAAAGCCCACCGCCGCGCTGACCACCAGCATCACCATCGCGCCCATGGAACGGGTACGGTACTGGGCTTCGAAATACAGGTAGAAGGTAGAGGTAAGCCAGCAAAACAGCACAAATACTTCGTACAGATTGCTCACCGGGATGTGGCCTACGTCGGCCCCGATCAAGTAGCTCTCGTACCAGCGCACCATGGTTCCCACCAGGGCCATGGTCACTGCCGCCCAGGTGATGCGCGAGCCGATGGACTCCATGCTGGCGCTGTTGCTGCCGGATGCGGCCATGCCCAGCCAGTAAAAAATGGTAGCCATGAAGAACAGCACACTCATCCACAAAATAGCCGACTGGCTGGACAAGAAGTACTTCAGCCAGAACACGGTTTCCGAGCGTGGCAGGCTGCCCTGGCCGTCCCATTGGTAGCTTTGGTAGGACCATATGGCCAAGAGCGACAGCGCTGCCACGGTGAGCATCAGCACCCGCAAAGGCCGCCAGAACCAGCCGATCCAGATGGCTGCAGGCATAGCAGCCACCAAGATGCCTTTTTCGTACACGTCCATGTAGGCCATATAGCGGCTGAACACAAACAGGCCGCCGGCCGCCACCAGGGCGGCAAACAGCCAGTCGAAGGGGCTGCGGCGGCCCCAATAGGCCTCGTTGAGCTGGATGGTGGTGGCGGTACTTGTGGATACGGTAGTGGTGGTCATATCAGTCTTTCGCCCCAATCAACTTGTCTTTGAGGTGGTCAAATTCGCGGTCGCCGTCCATGGTCTTGCGGTTGGTGGACAAGGCCATGCTGGCTTCGGTACCGCCCTGTCCCTCGCCACTTCCCTGGCTGAGCCAGATCCAGACACGGCGTTCGCGGATGTACAGCATCGCAAACACGCCCAGGATCAGGAACGCACAGCCAAGATACACCACCTTCTTACCGGGTGCGCGGGCCACCTGGAATACGCTGGCCTGCACCTGGGTGAAATGGGTCAGCCCAAAGGCCATGGGCGCGGGGTAGAACTGCACATCGCTCAGGGCCAGCACGGCCTGGGTCATGTAGCCCTGGGTTTTTTCTGAAGGCTCCAGGGGCGGCAGCCCGGCCTGGGTTTGGGTGGTTTGCAATAGCTCGAACAGCACGCCGTTCAAGATGCGCACCAGCACCGAACCGGCTTTTTCCCGTTCGGCCTCGGGCACATTGGCTTCGATGAAGTCGGCAATCGCCTGCAAGCCGCCCTTGGCACTCTTATTGCCAGGCTCGCCACCGGCAAACAGGGTCAGGGCGCGGTTGGCAGACACGCTGAGTTGCTGCGCCAGCTCGGGCCGCGCCGGGTCTACCGCCTTGGTGGCGTAGCGCTGCACCGCCTGGGCACGCAGGGCCGGGTCCAGCAGCGCGGTGCGCAGGCGGGTGAAGCTGTCCATACTGCCCTCGCCATCCACGGGAATGCGCAGGTAGCGGAAAGTGTCGGCCGGGTTCTCGCGCATGCCCAGCAGGTAGACCGGCACGCCGTCTCCGGTGTCCACCGGCAGCATGTAATTGTGGAATTCGCGGGCCTGACCTGCGGCATCGCGCAGCTTGTAGGTGATGCTGGGGCCGACGTTGCGCAGCACTTTCTGGGTTTGTGTCTTGTTGGCCGCGCCCAGGCGCGAGTCGATGGCGTGGCGCAGATCGACACCGCGCACGTCGGCGCCCGAGGCGGTGGGGTCGGAGCCGAAGTTCTCTACGTTGATGACACGCAGGGCGGTGTACTCCAACGCGAGCTTGTCGCCACCGGCACCCTGGGTGAGCTGGGACGTGCCACCAATGGTGCCTTCGATCTCGAACGGTTTGGTGGCCGCGCCCATGGGCATGGACCGTAACGACACCTTGGAGCCGCCGTCGTCAAAACTGGACTGGTAAATCTCCACGCCCTTGTAGTTGGCAGGGTGGTTGACCTCGACCCGGGCCGGAATGGCAGCCCCGGTTTCCTTGTCGTGGATGACGATTTCGCTGGCAAACAGCTTGGGCATGCCGGTGGAGTAGTACTCGACGATGAATTTCTTCAGCTCGATGGCAAACGGCAGGTCTTGCAGCACCACGCCTTCGGCCTGGTTCAGGATGGCGGTGCTGGACTGCGACCCCTCGGCCACCAAAATGTTGCCGCGAAAGGTCGGGTTGTTGGGGCCCAGGCGGTATTCGGCGGGCACATCGGCAATCAGCCCGCCGCCCTTGTAGACCGACTTGCCGTTGAGAAGCATCTGCGCCTTGACCACCAGGTCGCCGTCGAACAGGCCGCCCAGGCAGATCAGCACGATGGCGCTGTGGGCGGCGATATAGCCGAGCTTGTTGGCGGCACCGGCCTTGGCGGCCACCATCCAACCCGTACCTTGTGATCCTTCACGCTGCTGCAGCTTGACCTTCCAACCGCCGCTGACCAGGGTCTGGCCGATGCGCCGGGCCGCCACCTCGGGTGCTTCGGCCAACGTGGCCTGGGCGTGGTGGGCAAAGGCTTTCAGGCTCTGGGCGCGGATGTTTTCCTTAAAAATTTTGAAGTCAGCCAAGATCTTGGGCGTGCTGCGCGCAATGCACAGCGAGGTGCTGAGCACCAAAAACGCCAGAATCAGCATGAACCACCAGGCGCTGTACACCGTGGTCAGACTGGCCGCCGCAAACACCTGGGCCCAGAACGGCCCGAACTGGTTGACGTAGTTGACCAGCGGCTCCTGCTGCTTGAGCACCGTGCCAATGACCGAGGCGATGCAGATGACGGTCAGCAGCGAGATCGAAAACCGCATCGACGAAAACAGCTCCACTGCAGCGCGCAGGGCATGGGAGCGGGTTTTGACGCGAACGCCGTGGGTGCTAACAGACATGGGGGAGTCACTACTTCAATAACAAGAATCAAAAAGGGCGGGCCATCCTGGATGGCCCGCCCTTTTTAGGGTGTCAACAGGGCGCTTGGTTCCCTAGAAACCGCTGCGCCGGGCCGCGATCAATGCAGGCCAGCGATGTAATCGGCCACCGCCTTGATTTCGCGGTCGTTCAGCTTGGCAGCCACCATGGTCATTTGCACGCTGTTCTTACGGCCACCGTCACGGAAGGTGGTCAATTGCGCGGCCACATAGTCGGCATGCTGGCCGCCAAGGCGGGGGTACTGGGCCGGAATGCCAGCACCGTTGGGGCTGTGGCAGCCTGCGCAGGCAGCGATTTGGCGGTCGGCAATGCCACCGCGGTAAATGCGTTCACCCAAGGCCACCAACTCTTTGTCTTTGGCAAAACCGGGTTTGATCGGCTTGGACGTGACCCAGTAGGCGATGTTGCGCATGTCGTCATCGCTCAGGGTGGTGGCGAAACCCTTCATGATGGCGTTGTTGCGCTTGCCGGACTTGAATTCCTGCAGCTGCTTCACCAAATACTGGGGGTGCTGCTGCGACAACTTGGGGTTGGCGGCAATGCCCGAATTGCCGTCGGCACCGTGGCAGGCTGCGCACACCGCGGTAAAGCTGGCCTCGCCTTTGACCAGATCGGGCTTGGCGGCCATAGGCGCAGCGGGCTTTTCCTCGGCGGCAAAAGTCGACACAAAGGGGCTCACCAGCGCGGCGGCGGTCAACAGAGAGACAAGTAGCTTCATATTCGAGGGGGCCTATCGATTTGTCTTTTTCGGGGGCGCTTCTAGGGCACTTTGGGGGCTATTCTGGGGCGCGCAAGCCGTTGATTCTACAATGCAGGCCCGGTTCTCTTTACGAGAACCCCTTGAACACAACGAGCGCAGCACCTGCACTCAGGGCTACAGACCCTGAAGCAAGTCACTGGGCTTTGTCCTCCGAAGATTCCATGATTCCTACCTCTCCCCCGGCAGCCGACGGCGCGCCCTTGCTTCCCCGAACGTCCTTGCCGCCCGCCAAAAGCCCGGCGGTCATCGCCTCGGGCTGGATGCACACGGCCAAGTTCCTGACCACCGCGCCGCAACTGCACCATCTGCCCCCGCTGACCGTGCCTGAAATTGCCTTTGTGGGCCGCTCCAACGCGGGCAAATCCACCTGCATCAACACCCTGACGCAGCAAAAGCAGCTCGCCTACGCCTCCAAAAAACCCGGCCGCACGCAGAACATCAACCTGTTCAGCCTGGGCAAACAGGGCGTGACCGACGCAGTGCTGGCCGACTTGCCCGGCTACGGTTACGCGGCCGTGCCCAAGGCCGACAAAATCCGCTGGCAGCGCGTGATGGCCAACTATTTGGTAACCCGCGAGAACCTGGTCGGCATCGTGATGATGTGCGACCCGCGCCACGGCCTGACCGAGCTGGACGAAATCTTGCTGGACATCGTGCGCCCCCGCGTCGCCGAAGGCCTGAAGTTTTTGATCTTGCTCACCAAGTCCGACAAGTTGAACCGCGAAGAAGCCACCAAGGCCTTGTCAATCGCGCGCCTGCAGGCCGGTGGCGGCGAGGTCAAACTGTTCTCGGCGTTAAAGAAGCAGGGTATCGACGAAGCCAGCCAGCTGCTGTGGCAGTGGGCGCACCCCGAAGGCGCCGATGCCCCCGCTCCCAGGCACACCGCACCGGTGGTCGACGAGCCCGAGAATCTGGATGGGCCCGAGAACCTCGACGAAAATTAATGGCCTTTTAGGCCTCTAGCGCATATTCCACCTGCGCCATATGCTCCTAAAAGCATAGTAAACCTCAATACACCTCGGGCGCGCCCGGTGGCCGGGTTTTGAATCGCTTATGGACCCAGAAGTACTGCGCGGGCATGGTGGCGATGTAGTCCTGCAGGCGGCGGTTCATCAGGGCGGTGTCGGCTTCGGCATCCGCGCTGGGGAAGTCTTCCCAGGCGGGCAGCACTTCGACTTCATAGCCCCAGTCGGTCATGCGGGTCAGCACCGGCACCACCTTGGCGCGGCCCAGCCGGGCGAAGCGCGACAAGGACGGCACGGTGGCGGCCGCCACACCGTAAAACAGCACAAAAAACGCGTCCTTGGCCCCGAAGTCCATGTCGGGCAGCAGGTACAGCGGCTGGCCCTGGCGCAGCGAGGCGACAATGTCCTTCACGCCTTGGCGGCGGTCAAACAGGCGGGCGTTGCCAAAACGCTGGCGGCCCTGGGCGATCCACGCGTCCATCACCTGGTTGCTTTGGGGGGTAAAGATAGTGTTGAAGTCGCGCGGAATCTGCTGCGACAAGGCGGTAGCCCCCGCGTCCAGCCCCACAAAGTGCGGCACAAACAGCACGGTGGGCGCATCGCCGCTGAGTTGCGCCACCTCGCCCACAATTTTGAGCCGTTGCAAAGTGCGCTCCGGCGCGCCGTGCCACAGCCAGCCCCGGTCCAGCCAGGCCTGGGTGAAATACACAAAGATTTGCCGCACCAGCGCCCGCCGTTCCTGCGCAGACTGCTCTGGAAAGCAGAGTGTGAGGTTGGTGGTGGCGATGGCCCGCCGACCGCCAAGCAGCGCGTACAACAGCATCCCCAGGACCCAGCCCATGCCGCGCACCCAGGCCAGCGGCAGGCGCGCCAGCAGGCGCATGAACACAATCAATCCTTGGGACAGCATCAAAAATCCAAATCAAAAACGGGAATCAGGGGCGCGCTTCTGGCCGCGGCTGCTTGTAGCGCGCGTAGCTCCAGAGGTACATGCCGGGGCGTTGGCGGATCAGGTCTTCCATGGCTGCGTTCAGCGCCGCAGCGGCCACCGCATCGCCCTGGTCCAGCGGCAAATGCAGGGGGTGCACATGGATAACGTAGCCGCGCCCCCAGGGCAGACGGTCGCCCAAGGCTACCAGCATCGGCGCACCGCTTTGCCGGGCCAGGCGCAAGGCCAGGGTCATGGTGTAGGCCGGTCGGCCAAAAAACGGAGCCCACACGCCCTGCCCTTCGCCCGGTACCTGGTCGGGCAGCATGCCCACCACCCGGCCCTGCTTGAGCGACTTGAGGATCATGCGCACGCCGCCGGTGGTGGTGGGCGCGGCCTCTAGCCCCGGCGCGGAGCGGGCGGCCTTGAGCAAGTCATCGAGCCAGGCGAACTTGGACGGCTTGTAGAGGATGGTCATCGCGCCATACTTTTCGCTGAAGCGGGCGGCGTGGGCCTGGGGCACCACCTCGAAGCTGCCCACGTGCGGGGTCATGAAGACCACGCCCTTGCCCAGGGCCAGCGCGGCCTCCAGGTGCTCCACGCCCTGCCATTGGATTTTGGGCAGCTTCTGGGCACGCGGGCGCAGCCACAGCCAGGGCAATTCAGTGGCCAGCTTGCCCGCTTCGGCAATGGCGCGGCGGGCCTGGCGCGGGGCAATGCCGGCCTGGGCCACGTTCGCGTTGAAACGCTTGCGGTAGGTGGGCGATGCCAGGTAAGCCAGCCAGCCCAGTAGCGCACCCAGCATGTGCAGCACCGCCAGCGGCAGGTGGGCGGACCATCGGAACAGCAGGGACATAATTTGTGGCGGTAAAATGACAGGGTCGCTGAGTTAAATGAACTACTTGCAGGGCGACGTTAAACACATCTGCTAAAGCGTTCGCCAAAGCTTCCCAGGCTGGCAACGCGCCATCACCAACACAGGAGTTTACAAAATGGCGAACGACTTTCTTTTCACCTCCGAATCCGTGTCTGAGGGCCACCCCGACAAGGTGGCCGACCAGATTTCGGACGCGATTCTGGACGCCATCTTCCAGCAAGACCCGCTGAGCCGTGTGGCCGCCGAGACGCTAACCAACACCGGCCTGGTCGTGCTGGCCGGTGAAATCACCACCAACGCGCATGTGGACTACATCCAGGTGGCGCGCGACACCATCAAGCGCATCGGCTACGACAACACCGAATACGGCATTGACCACAAGGGCTGCGCGGTCATGGTCTGCTATGACAAGCAGAGCAACGACATCGCCCAGGGCGTAGACCACGCCAGTGACGACCACCTGAACACCGGTGCGGGCGACCAGGGCCTGATGTTCGGTTACGCCTGCAATGAAACGCCCGAGCTGATGCCCGCGCCCATCTACTACGCCCACCGCCTGGTCGAGCGCCAAGCCCAGCTGCGCAAAGATGGCCGCCTGCCGTTCCTGCGCCCCGATGCCAAGAGCCAGGTGACCATGCGCTATGTGGACGGCAAGCCGCACAGCATCGACACCGTGGTGCTGTCCACCCAGCACCACCCCGACCAGTCGGAAACGCCCACCAAGATGAAGGCATCCTTCATCGAAGCAGTGATCGAAGAAATCATCAAGCCGGTGCTGCCCAAAGAGTGGCTGCAAGACACCAAGTATTTGATCAACCCCACGGGCCGCTTCGTCATTGGCGGCCCGCAAGGCGACTGCGGTTTGACCGGCCGCAAGATCATTGTGGACACCTACGGCGGTGCCTGCCCACACGGTGGCGGCGCATTCAGCGGCAAAGACCCGACAAAGGTGGACCGCTCGGCCGCTTACGCCGCCCGCTACGTGGCCAAGAACATCGTAGCCGCCGGCTTAGCGCGCCAGTGCCAGATCCAGGTGGCCTACGCGATTGGCGTGGCGCACCCGATGAACGTGACCATCTACACCGAAGGCACGGGCGTGATCCCCGACGAGCAGATCGCCGAGCTGGTCAAAGCCCACTTCGACCTGCGCCCCAAGGGCATCATCCAGATGCTGGACCTGCTGCGACCGATCTACGAAAAGACCGCGGCCTACGGCCACTTTGGCCGTGAAGAGCCTGAATTTACGTGGGAGCGCACGGACAAGGCGCAGATCCTGCGCGCGGCTGCGGGCCTGAAAGGTTAAGCCAGATGTGACGAAGCACACCATGGTTACAGACATGACGCACGCCATCCAAGGATGCCGTGGAACCGGCTTTGCCGGGCCACTGGCATCGCCCCCTGCAAAGGGGTTGGCGAAAGATGCGCTGCACTGCAGCCTGGGGGTGTGCCTGTGAACCCAAACGCCGCCCAGTTGTGGCCAGCACCACGCTGGGCTCTCGCGATTCTCTTGGCCCTGCTTGGCATGCTGGGGCCGTTCTCCATCGACACCTTCATCCCTGCGTTTGCGGGGATTGCCGCGTCAACGGGTGCTACCCCGGCGCAGATGCAGCAAACGCTATCGGCCTACCTGTTTGGCTTTGCGTTCATGAACCTGTTCCACGGTGCGCTGTCGGACAGCTTTGGCCGCCGCCCGGTGGTGCTGACAGGCTTAGCGATTTTTACCCTGGCCAGCGCGGGCTGTGCACTGTCGCAGAGCATTGGGCAACTGGTGTTCTTTAGAGCGCTGCAGGGCCTGTCAACCGGCGCAGGCATCGTGGTGTCGCGGGCGGTGGTGCGCGATATGTTCCCTCCGGCCGATGCGCAAAAGGTGATGAGCCAGATCACCATCTACTTCGGCGTAGCCCCGGCGATTGCGCCCATCATCGGCGGCTGGCTGTTTGTGCACCTCAACTGGCACAGCATCTTTTGGTTCTTGACTGGTGTGGGCGTGCTGCTGTGGGTGGCCAACTTTCGGTTTTTGCCCGAAACCCTGCATAGGGACCAGCGCCAACCCTTGAACGCCCGGCACCTGCTGCGCGGCTATTGGCAACTGTGCTCGAACCCGCGCTTTGTACTGCTGGCGCTGGCCAGCGGCGTGCCCTTCAACGGCATGTTTTTGTACGTGCTGTCGGCCCCCGAGTTTCTGGGCCACCTGCTGGGGCTGGGGCCGACGCAGTTTTTTTGGTTCTTTGTGCTGACCATCAGCGGCATCATGTCCGGGGCCTGGTTCAGCGGCCGCATGGCGGGCAAAGTACCGGCCAAAACGCAGATCCGCCACGGCTTTGTGACCATGGTGGTGGTGTCGGTGGTGAATGTGCTGGCCAACCTGTTGTTCCCCGCGCACGTCAGCTGGGCACTGTTTCCGGTGGCCATCTTCGCATTTGGCTGGGCCATGATGGTGCCCGCAGTGACCTTGCTGGTGCTAGACCTCTACCCCGAGCGGCGCGGCATGGCATCCAGCCTGCAGGCCTGTTTGGGGTCGACCGCCAACGGGCTGGTGGCCGGGGTGCTGGCCCCGCTGGTGATGCATTCGACCATCGCGTTGGCGTTGGCCTCCATGGCAATGCTCAGCGTGGGTTTGCTGGCCTGGATGTGGCTGCACCACCGCTGGCCAGAAATCGGGCGGGTGGTTTAGAGCACATGCGAAAAATTCACATCTTTAAGCAGATATCCATATCAAATTGATAGCTGCCTGCGCAGATTAAATTTACGCAAGAAGCCTAAAATATGCTCACAGAGATACCGAGTAGATATCCCAAATACGCATACCTTGGTTAACCGACAGCGCTGAATCCGGTCGGATTGGCACTCTGCCAGCGCCAGGCATCGGCACACATCGCATCCAGCCCGCGCTCGGCGCGCCAGCCCAGCAGTTCCAGGGCGGCAGTGGGTTCGGCATAGCAGGCGGCAATGTCGCCGGGCCGCCGGGGGGCGACCTGGTAGGGAACGGGCCGGCCACTGGCTTTTTCAAATGCGTGCACCATGTCCAGCACGCTGTAGCCAATGCCGGTGCCCAGGTTGACGGTCAAAAAGTCGGGTACGGCCTGCAGGCGCTCCAGCGCCTTGAGGTGGCCCACGGCCAGATCGACCACGTGGATGTAGTCGCGCACGCCGGTGCCGTCGGCAGTGGCGTAGTCGTCGCCCCACACATTCAAAAATGCGCGCTGCCCCACGGCCACCTGGGCCACAAACGGCAGCAGGTTGTTGGGCGTGCCGCGCGGGTCTTCGCCAATCAGTCCGCTTTCGTGTGCGCCCACCGGGTTGAAGTAGCGCAGGATGCCAATGCGCCACGACGCGTCGCTGCGGTGCAGGTCGCGCAGCAGGTCTTCCACCATCAGCTTGCTGCGGCCATAGGGGTTGGTGGCGGAGAGCGGGTGGTCCTCAGAAAGCGGCAGGCGCTGCGGATCGCCGTACACCGTGGCCGACGAGCTGAACACCAGCGTCTTCACGCCGCAAGCGCCCATGGCCTCCAGCAGGCGCAGCGTGCCCACCACGTTGTTGTCGTAGTAGCGCAGCGGCTGCTCCACCGATTCGCCCACCGCCTTGAGCCCCGCGCAGTGGATCACCGCCGTGGCCCCGCTGGACTGCAGCGCCGCCGCCAGGGCCGCCACATCGCGGATGTCGCCTTCGATCAACCGGAGCTTTTTGCCTGTGATGCGCTCCACCCGCGCCAGCGACTCGGGCTGGCTGTTGCAAAAGTTGTCGAACACCGTTACGTCCAGGCCTGCATTCAGCAGTTCAACGCAGGTATGGGAGCCAATGTAGCCAGCGCCACCGGTCACAAAAATCATGGATTAGCCTTTGGTTGTGCAAGGCAGCCATGTTAGAGCCAAAGCGCTCCATCGGACCCCATGGCACCGCACCATGCGGAATAGGGACGGAATTTCGCTATGTGTCCTAGCGCCTATACGCGGCGGTGGATTCACCCTATAAACGGCAATGCGCCTCTCAGCTTTCATCCTCTCGAACATGGAAGCCATCCTGCAGGAATGGCAAGACTTCGCCGCCACCCTGGTACCCCCAGGACAAACCATGAACAAGGTGGCGCTGCGCGACCACATCAAACTGGTGTTGGAGACGGTGGCCGCCGATCTGGACCAGCCCCAGACCGAGCGCGATGCCATCGACAAGTCAAAAGGCCTGAGCGAACCGGAGCCAGAAGACACCGCCGCCACCGAGCACGGTAAGGAGCGCCTGGCCTTTGGTTTTGGCCTGGATGCGGCAGTGGCAGAGTACCGCGCCCTGCGCGCCAGCGTCACCCGCCTGTGGCAGAAGTCGCTGAAGGATGAAACCATTCCCGCCACCGCTGTTAGAGACCTGATCCGGTTCAACGAGGCGATTGACCAGGCCATCACTGAATCGGTAACCAGCTATGCGTTTGAAAAGGAACAACTCACCCGGGTGTTTGACACCATTTTGTCGTCGTCGCCCGACCTGAGCTTCACCTTTGACCTGGACGGGCGTTTCGCCTACGCCAACCAGGCCATGACGGCGCTGCTGGGCCGGGGCATGGGCGACATCACCGGCAAGCTGTGCGCCGATGTGGGCCTGCCGGGGGCCGCCGCGCTGCAACACAGCATCACCGCCGTCATCCATTCCAAAAAGCCGGTGCGCGGCGAGATGCGCTACACCGCGGACGACGTGGTCACCGATGTGTACGACTATATTTTTGCGCCCGTGGTGGACGTGGCGGGCGAAGTCGAAGCGGTGGTAGGCACGGCCCGCAACGTCACCGAACGCAAAGCCACCGAAGAGCACAACTGGCGCAGCGCCAATTACGACAGCCTGACCGGACTACCCAACCGGCGGCTGTTCATGGACCGTCTGGATATCCAGCTTCGGCATGCGGCCCGATCCCAATGCCTGTTGGCATTGCTGTTTATCGACCTGGACCACTTTAAAGACATCAACGACAGCCTGGGGCACGACGCAGGCGATGCATTGCTGCGCCAGGCCGCCCAGCGCATCCAGTCGTGCGTACGCAAAGAAGACACGGTAGCGCGCCTGGGCGGCGACGAATTCACCGTCATCCTGCCCGACCTGGGTAGCCTAGAACACGCCAAAACCGTGGCCACCGTGATCCAGCGCGAACTGGCCCGCCCCTTCGACATCGCCCACACAGCACCCCTGGTGTCCGGCAGCATAGGCGTGGCCTTGTACCCGCAGGACGGCCAGACGGTAGGAGATTTGATCAAAAGTGCAGATTCGGCCATGTATTTGGCGAAGCAGGCAGGGCGCAACCAGTTCAGTTTTTGCGATGCGCGGGAGGGGTGAGGTGGGGAATGGACAACAAGCGGGTATAGCTGTAGGTCTGGTTTTGGACGTTGCCGGTGAACCC
Organism: Rhodoferax sp. RT5P35; assembly: GCF_056521385.1. Lineage (NCBI taxonomy): Bacteria > Pseudomonadati > Pseudomonadota > Betaproteobacteria > Burkholderiales > Comamonadaceae > Rhodoferax > Rhodoferax sp. RT5P35. The sequence goes on from NZ_JBWMAX010000015.1 coordinate 112,833, forward strand.
GACCCTGCAGAATCAAGGCAACGCCGTGACCCGACCGCCCCCCACCGCATAGCAGCGAAGTGTCCCGGGCGGCAAGTCCAGAGTCGTGCCTGTGAAGGCTCCAAACGCGGGCAAGACCATCAGCCTGTTCTCTCCCACTTGCACTTCGCAAAAACAGGGCAGGCGCGTGCGGTCATGGGCGCGGCCACGCAGTTGTACGGCGGGATGGAGATGCCCTGCCAGCGCATATGCGCCCGCTACCGCCTGGGGATGGTGGCAAGCCGCAAACGGACCGATACGGAACGGTTCGTCGTTGACGTCGAAGCGCAGCGATGGAGGCGGGTCTCCGGCGCGGCTGTCGTGGTTGCCGCGCACCAGCATGCAGTCCAGCGCCGTGTGCCGCTCGCGCCATGCGCGCACCGGCTCCATTACCTGCGCCTGCTGCGCCGTTGCCGCGTGCAGGAAATCGCCCAGCACCACCAGATGCCGTACGCCTAGACCGTCAATTAAAGCGCTGAGGCGGTCCAGGTTGTCGCGGGTGGTTCCGGCAGGTACCGGCTGCCCCAGCGCCCGAAATGTGGCCGCCTTGCCCAGGTGCACATCGGCCACAAACAGCGTGCCCTCGCGCGGCCACCACAACGCGCGGTCCGGGAGCAGCACCACCTGCTCGCCCGCCAGCGCAATGCACAGGGCCCCTACCGGGGTGTCAAAGGTCGAAGGATTGAAAGTCGCCATGTCTGGATCATCGCGCCTGGCCAGGGGGTCTGCGCGTGCGCGGACCGCGCCGGCCGGGTGTCTCGCCCCGCGTCTCCAGCGCCAGCGACGCGCCGATGTCCCATTCCGGCGACTCGCGCGAGGCGAAGACGCGGTCCGCAGGCGCGTGCGACGTGCCGACGGCATCCCCGCCCGCGGTGCGCTCCAGCTCCGACACCATGCGCGCAATGCGGTCCCCCAGCGACTCGTTCGTCAGCTTCTCGCGAAAACGTTCCACCATCAGCGGGAAGGCCAGTGGCGTGGGCTTGCGCAGCGCATGCACCCGCAGCGTTTGCCCCTGGATGCGCTCCAGCGCGGCGGTGAGCTGGCGCACGTCGAGCTCCTGCGTCAGCAGTTCCTGCTCGGCCTGCGCCAAAAGCTGGTTCTGCGGGTCGTACTTCTGGAACACCTCAAAGAACAGCGAGGCCGAGGCCTGCAGCTGCCGGTTGCTGCGGCGCTCGCCCGGATGGCTCTGGAAGATCAGCCCAGCGATCCGCGCAATCTCCCGAAACCGCCGCCGCGCCAGCTCGGTCGCGTTGAGGCTGCCCAGCACCTCTGCCAGCAGCTGCTCTCTGGGCGGCAAGGCCAGCAGCGCGGGAAGGCGTTCGGCCCAGTCGATTTCCTTGGCGCTCAGCAGCTCAATGCCGTAGTCGTTCAGTGCGATGGAAAAGGTGCCGGTCTCGGGCTGCGCAGCTCGCCAGGCCACCAATCCGGCCAGACCCAGATGCACCTGCCGGCCCGCGAAGGGATACAGGAACAGATGCCAGCCCTCGCGGGACTTCAGTGTTTCCGCCACCAGCGTATCCGGCGTAGGCACGCCGGACCAGCGGCGCTGGATGTCGATCAGCGGCTTCACGCACTGCATCTCGGGGCTCTCGAAACGGCCTTCGTCGGCGGCCTGCAGCTCGCGCAGCACCGCATCGGCCAGCGTGTTGGACAGCGGCATGCGCCCGCCACTCCAGCGGGGCAGGGCCGCGCGTCCGGACGTGGCGCGCCGCACCAGCGCGGTCATCTGGTCCACCCGCACCAGCTCCAGCAGGCGGCCGCTGAACATGAAGGCATCACCAGGTTTCAGCCGGGCGATGAAGCTTTCCTCCACCGTTCCCAACTTGCTGCCACCCAGATATTGCACGCTAATGGACGCATCGCTGACGATGGTGCCGATGTTGACGCGGTGCCGCCGGGCCAGGCGCGCATCTGGCACGCGCCAGAGCCCTTCTTCGTCGGGCACCACCCGGTGGTAGTCGGGGTAGGCCGCCAGCGACGGCCCGCCCTGGCGCACAAAGTCCAGGCACCATTGCCAGTGCGCGTCCGACATGTCGGCATAGGCGACGGTGGTGCGCACTTCCGCCAGCAAGTCGTCAGGACGGAAGCCCCCGCCCAGCGCGATGGTGACCAGATGCTGCACCATCACATCCAGTGGTTCGCGCGGGCTGAAGCGCGCCTCGATCTGGCCGGTGCGCACCGCCTCGCGCGCGGCGGCGGCCTCGACCAGCTCCAGGCTGTGCGTCGGCACGAGCGTGATGCGCGAGGGGCGCCCCGGCGCGTGGCCCGAGCGGCCCGCCCGCTGCACCAGGCGTGCCACGCCCTTGGCGGAACCAATCTGCAGCACGCGGTCTACCGGCAAAAAGTCCACCCCCAGGTCCAGGCTGGACGTGCAGACCGCCGCTTTGATGCGCCCCTCCTTCAGCCCCAACTCAACCCATTCCCGCACCTCGCGGTCCAGCGAGCCATGGTGCAGCGCCAGCACACCCGCCCAATCGGGGCGCGCCTCCAGCAGGGCGCGGTACCAGCGCTCCGCCTGGGACCGCATATTGGTGAAGACCAGGCAGCTGGCGCTTTCCTCGATGGCCTGTACCACCTGCGGCAGCATGCGCAGGCCCATGTGGCCGGCCCAGGCAAAGCGTTCGGCGGTGGCGGGCAGCAGCGTGTCGATGACCAGGGTTTTGTCGGTCTCGCCCTGCACCATCGCGGGCGGACGGTCCTTGGCATGCGGCACGGTGCCTAGCAGAGTGCGCAGCGCCTCGTCCAGATTGCCCAGCGTAGCCGACAGCCCCCAGGTCATCAGCGCTGGCTGGAAGCCGCGCAGCCGGGCTAGCGCCAGCTGCGTCTGCACGCCGCGCTTGTTGCCCATCAGCTCATGCCATTCGTCGACCACCGTCACGCGCACCTGCCCCAGCAGCTCGCGCGCATCGGCGCGGGACATCAGCAGGGTCAGGCTCTCCGGGGTGGTGACCAGGACTGTGGGTAGCCGCCGGTCTTGCGCGGCGCGCTGGGCGGATGTGGTGTCGCCGCTGCGCAGGCCAGCGGTCCAGCCGGGGCACAGGGCGCGCATGGGATCTTCCAGCGCGCGCAGCGTGTCGGCGGCCAGCGCGCGCATCGGCGTGATCCACAGCACCGTCAGCGGCGGCGCTTTGCTCTTTGTATGCTTGATGCCCTCGGGCGCGACCGCCTCCCGCAAAGCCCCCAGCGCGCCGAGCCAGACCGCCAGCGTCTTGCCGCTGCCTGTGCTCGAATGCAGCAGGCCACTCCGGCCCTGCGCCATCTCGGCCCACACGCGGCGCTGAAAAGGGAATGGCGTCCAGCCCCGGGTGGCGATCCATGCTGCTATGGACGGGTCGATCTTGTCTGGCGTGTGAGCGGTCTTGCGGCCTGCCATCAACCTGCCCCCTGCAGCAGCGCCTGCAAGGTCGCCAACGTATCCGCCTCTGCCACCGGCTTGTCCTCGCGGCGGCGCAGCATGCGCGGAAAGCGCACGGCGATGCCGCTTTTGTGCCGGTTGCTCTTGGCGATGCCTTCAAAGCCCAGCTCGAACACCATCGTCGGCGTGACGCTGCGGACCGGGCCGAAGGTCTCAAGCGTGGTCTTGCGGATCACCGCATCCACCGCGCGGATTTCTTCGTCTGTCAGGCCCGAATAGGCCTTCGCGAACGGGACCAACTGGCGCGCCGGGTCGTCCTGCGCGCCATTCCATACGGCAAAGGTGTAGTCGCTGTAAAGACTAGCGCGCCGCCCGTGGCCGCGCTGGGCGTAGACCAGCACCGCGTCCACCGAGAGCGGATCAATCTTCCACTTCCACCACACGCCCACATCCTTGGTGCGGCCTACGCCGTAGTGCGCGTCCAGGCGTTTGAGCATCATGCCCTCGACGCCGAGCGCCCGCGCCTGTTCGCGCTGGCGTGCCAGGTCCTCCCAGTCGCCGCCTTTGACCAGCGGGCTCAGTTCCAGCTGGGGATGGGGGCAAGACGCGACCAATTGCTCCAGCCGGGTGCGCCGCGCATGCTGTGGCAGCGCGCGCAGATCCTCCCCATCGACCTCCAGCAGGTCGTAGGCACACAGCACCACCGGGATGTCGCGCAGCAGCTTGGCGCCCAGGGTCTTGCGCCCGATGCGCTGCTGCAGTTCCGCGAAGGGCTGGGCACGGCTATCGCGCCAGACCAAAATCTCGCCGTCGAGCACGGTGCCGTCCGGCAGGCCTGCGCCCATCGCCTGCAACTCCGGGAAGCGGTCGCTGACCAGCTCTTCGCCGCGCGACCAGATCCACACCTGCCCCTCACGCTTCACCAACTGCGCGCGGATGCCGTCCCACTTCCATTCGACCAGCCATCCGTCCGCGGGGCCCAGCGCCGCATCGAACTGCGCCAGTGGCAGGTTGAACGGGTGCGCCAGAAAAAACGGATAGGGCTGGCCGCCACGCGCGCCCGTGCCGGCGTTTGCCGCGTCGTCTGGCACGATAAGGGCTTCATATTCCTCGGCAGAGGGCCGCGCGCCGATGTGCGTGTAGCCCATCAGCCGTTGGGCCACCACCTTAGCGTCCACACCGCTTACCGCCGCCAGGGCCTGCGTGACCTGCAGCTTGGAGACGCCGACGCGGAACGCACCGGTGATCAGCTTGAAGTAGACCAGCCGCTGCGTTGCCGCCAGCATGCGCCACTGGGCCTGGAGAACGCGCGCCAGTTCTTCAGGCGCCTGGCCGCGCAAGGGCAGCAGGTGCTGCTCCATCCAGTCGGACAACGGCAGCTCCAGCGCCTCGACGGGGTCGGGCAGCAGCAGCGAAATGGTTTCGGCCAGATCGCCGACCGCCTCGTAGCTTTCGTCAAACAGCCACTCGGGCAGGCCCGCCGCGAGCCGGGCCTGCTCCCGCAACAAGCGTGTCGGCACCAGTTGGCGCGGCTTGCCGCCCGCCAGGAAGTACACCGCCCAGGCAGCATCGCGCGACGGCGCTTCGCGCAGATAGCGCTGCAGTGCGGCCTGCTTGGCCAGGCTGGCGGTCGAGTCGTCCAGCGCACGGTAGAGGTCGGCGAAGCCCTTCATGCGGGGTCGGGTGCCTCGGCGTCAACCGCATCGGCACCGCCGCGGGCGGGCGCTTTGTCGGCATCGTCCGCCTCGTCCTGGTACCCATATTCGGTGCTGAAGCCCTGCGCCTGCAGTCCCTGCTCGCTGAGCCAGCGCACCATTACTGCCACGCTCCCGTGCGTGACGAAAACCCGCTCTGCACCGGTCGCCCGGATCGCCGACTGCAGGCCGGGCCAGTCCGCGTGGTCGGAGACGACAAAGCCGCGGTCTACCCCGCGGCGGCGGCGCGTGCCGCGCAGCTGCATCCAACCGCTGGCGAACGCGTCAGATGGGTTGGTCCCAAAGCGCCGCATCCAGGTGGTGCGCCCGGCCGACGGCGGCGCGATCACCAGCGATTGCGCCAGCGCCGCTTTGTCCAGCGCCGGATCGGTCGCATACCGGGTAGGCGGCAGCGGTACTCCCGCGGCACGGTAGATGGCGTTGATCGGCTCGACCGCGCCGTGCGCCACGATGGGCCCGATCGACGGGTCCACCCCGTGCAGCAGCCGCTGCGCCTTGCCCAGCGCATAGGCATACAGCACCGACGCACGACCAGCCTGGGCGTTGCGCCGCCACCAGGCGTTGATCTCGTTGAACAGCTCGGGCTGTGTCGGCCAGCGGTAGATGGGTAAGCCGAAGGTGGACTCGGTGATGAAGGTGTCGCAGCGCACTGGCGTGAACGGCGCGCAGGTGCCGTCATCTTCCAGCTTGTAATCACCGGACGCGACCCAGACGCGCCCACCATGTTCCAGCCGGACCTGCGACGAGCCCAGCACATGCCCCGCCGGATGCAGCGACAGCCGCACGCCGTGGTGTTCGATGGCCTCACCGTAGGCGAGCGTCTGCAGGGTGATGTCCTGGCCCAGCCGGCGCCGCAGAATGGGTGCGCTGTCGTGGTGGGCCAGGTAATGCGCGCTGCCCCAGCGCGCATGGTCGCTGTGGGCGTGGGTGATGACGGCCCGGTCCACCGGCCGCCAGGGGTCGATATAGAAATCGCCGGGCGGGCAATACAGCCCTTCCGGACGGGCCACGATCAGATCAGCGTCAGCGTGCATATCCATATGTTATGCGGGCAGCAATGCCGGTGCTGTAGGAAGGAGACGCGACCCGGTGCCAAACTGTAGCCCACTGCCCAGAACTGTGCACTGCAAAGATGTCCGGCCTGACGTGAACCGCCCCGGTTTTCGAGGAGGCTCAAATCTCTGAGAGGATTGAGCCATGAAGAAGTCAAACAAGTCTTCACCTGAGGTGCGTGAGCGAGCCGTACGAATGGTGCAGGAGCACCGCGGCGAGTACCCGTCGTTGTGGGCAATCACCCCCAAGATCGGCTGCGTGCCGCAGACGCTGAACGAATGGGTCAAACGCGACGAAGTCGATAGCGGCACCAAGGCCGGCACCACCACGTCGGAGCACGAACGCATGAAAGCGCTGGAGCGCGAGGTGAAGGAACTGAGAAGAGTCAACGAGATACTGAAGCTGGCCAGCGCTTTTTGCCCAGGCGGAGCTCGACCGCCGACTGAAGTGCTGAGAGGCTTCATCGACCAACACCGCCACACGCATATGGGGTCGAGCCGATCTGCAAGGTGCTGCAGATCGCCCCGTCCGGGTACAGGCGGCATGCAGCCCGGCAACGCGATGCGAACTTGGTGCCGCACATCGAGCGTGTCTGGCAGGGCAACCTGCGGGTCTACGGTGCGCACAAGGTCTGGATGCAGATGAACCGGGAAGGCATCACCGTGGCGCGCTGCACAGTCGAGCGCCTCATGCGTCGCCTGGGCTTGCGCGGCGTTGTTCGTGGCAAGATGGTGCGCACCACCGTCAGCGAGCGCAAGACCGTCTGCCCGCTAGACCGGGTAAACCGGCAGTTCCGGGCAGATCGACCCAACCAACTCTGGGTCTCAGACTTCACATACGTCTCGACCTGGCAGGGTTGGCTCTACGTGGCCTTTGTCATCGACGTGTACGCCCGGCGCAAAGTCGAGCACCACCGCCAAATACAGCCAGCCGCTGCGCGTTCGGATGTAGGTGATGTCGGCAACCCATGCCTGGTTTGGGCGCGTCGGATTGAACTGCCGATTCAACACATTGAGCGAGATCGGCAGTGCATGCCGATTGTCTGTCGTATGCACAAACTTGCGCTTGCACGTCGAACGTAGATTGTGTTGCCTCATCAACGGCGCACCCGATACCGGCCCATCACGATCCCACGCGAAGCCACGGCTGTGCGCAA
>NZ_JBWMAX010000158.1:0-1348 GCF_056521385.1 Rhodoferax sp. RT5P35
CGCTGATGGCCCAGGCCGCCAGCCAGAAGCCCCGGCTGGCGCAACTGGCCGACCGGGTGGCGCGGCCCTTTTTGGTGGGCGTGCTGCTGGCCGCCGCGCTGGCGGGCGTGCTGTGGTGGCCGTCTGGCCCCGGCCATGCGCTGATGGTGGTAGTGGCGGTGCTCATAGTGACCTGCCCCTGCGCGCTGTCGCTGGCTACCCCGGCAGCGCTGCTGGCTGCGGCGGGGCGGCTGGCCCAATCGGGCGTACTCGTGCGCCGCCTGCAGGCGATGGAAAACCTGGCACAGGTGGACACCGTGGTGTTTGACAAGACCGGCACACTGACCCAAGGCGGCATGGCGGTGGTCGCTATCCGCACCCGGGGCAGTATGCCGCCCGCCGTGGCGCTGGGGCTGGCCGCCGGGCTGGCCGGTCAGTCGCTGCACCCGGCATCGCGGGCGGTGGCCGCCGCCGCCCAGGCCCAGGGCGTGGTACCGGAGCAACTGCGCCAGGTGGAAGAAGTGGCCGGGCACGGCATGCGCGGCATGGATGCCTTGGGCCGCGTCACCTTCGGGTCCGCCACCTGGTGCAGCGTGCCCGCCGGGTTCGAGGTGAACGAGGCCGTGCGGCAGGTCTATCTGGGCGACGGGCTGGGCTGGCTGGCCACGTTTGATTTGTCCGAAGACGTGCGACCCGACGCGGTGCAGGCCATCCAGGCGCTGCAGGCCGCCGGGCTGCGGGTGGAGCTGTTGTCGGGCGACCACCCTGCCGCCGCGGCGCGGGTGGCGGCGCAGGTCGGCATCACCGAGGTCACCCAGGTGCGCGGCGGCTGCACGCCCACCGACAAACTGCTGCACCTGCAAGCTCTGCAACGCCAGGGCCACCATGTGGCCATGGTGGGCGATGGCCTGAACGACGGCCCGGTGCTGGCCGCCGCCCACGTGTCCTTTGCCTTTGGGCAGGCGGTGCCGCTGGCGCAACGGCAGGCCGACCTGGTGGTCACCGGCGACACGCTGGGCCGGGTGCCGCAGACGCTGCTCTTGGCCCGGCGTACATTGCGGGTGGTGCGGCAAAACCTGGCCTGGGCCGCAGGCTACAACGCAGTGTGCGTGCCGCTGGCCCTGGCCGGTTGGCTGCCCGCCTGGCTGGCCGGGCTGGGCATGGCGCTGAGTTCGCTGCTGGTGGTGCTGAATGCCGCCCGCCTGTCCCGCAACTAGGATTTATATGAAAACAGCCTCCCGTGCTTATTCCCTCAGCGTGACGAGCTACAAAATATGTAGCATTTACTAGAAGGCCTGTTGATGGACATCCTGTACCTCCTGATCCCCCTGTCCGTCGTGCTGGTGCTGCTGATCCTGGGCGGGCTGTG
>NZ_JBWMAX010000159.1:0-1347 GCF_056521385.1 Rhodoferax sp. RT5P35
CATGCCGCCCATGGCGATGCCGTGTATGCGCACATCGTCTCCAGGCACAGCTTCGAATTCTTCCACCCCGAGTGGGTGCGCGAGGTACTGGTGGACAAAGCCCGCAGCTTCATCCGTTGGGAACGCGCCACGGACGTATTTGCCGAAGTGCACGGACACAGCGTGCTGGTCACCGAGGGCGCTGTCTGGCAGCGCCAGCGCCGCATGCGGCAGCCCGGCTTTGGCCCCCGGCGCATGGCCGCCTATGCCCGGTGGATGGTGGCCGCCGCTGGCGAGGCGCTGGATGCCCTGCCCAAGGTGCCCGCGCAAAGCCTGGATTTCGAGCCACTGATGACGCAACTGACCATGGACGTGGTGCTGCGCACGCTGTACGGCCACGCGGTGGGGCCCGATGGGCAGGCCGAGGCCCTGGCCGCCGCACGCGACGTGCAAACCATCAGCCGCGACGGCATGCAGGCCATGTTCTGGCCCGCCAGCCTGCCCGACTGGCTGCCGCACAAATGGCCGGTGCGCCAGGCCAAGCAAAGGCTGGATGCGCTGGTGCGCAGGCACGTTGACCAGCGCCGCCAGGCAATCCACCGGGCTTCGGCAGGCCACCCCGCGCAGGAGGACCTGCTGGGCATGCTGCTGGCCGCCCGCGACGAGCAGGGCGACCAGGGCGCGTTAAGCGATACCGAAATACGCGACCAGTGCATGACCATCTTTCTGGCCGGGCACGAAACCACCTCCGCCGCGCTGACCTGGTGGGGCCACGCCATGGCCCAACACCCCGACTGCGCCCGGCGCGCGCAACGCGAAGTGGACCACGTACTGGGCCAGCGCCCGCCCCAATACGGGGACCTGCCCGCCCTGCCCTACCTGGCGCAAACGCTGAAGGAAACCATGCGCCTGTACCCGCCCGCCGCTGCGCTGATTGCCCGCCGCGCACTGGAGCCGGTACAGATCGGTCCCTGGCAGCTGCCCCAAGGGGCCCTGGTGCGCGTCACGCCCTGGGTGCTGCACCGCGATGCCCGCTGGTTCCCCAACCCCGAGCGCTTCGACCCGGAGCGGTTTTCCGAGGCGGGCCAGGCGACCCAGGTGCGCGGCAGCTACCTGCCGTTTGGCACCGGCCCCCGGGTCTGCATCGGCAGCCTGTTTGCCATGACCGAGATGGTGCTGGTGGCCGCCATGGTGCTACAGCGCTTCAGCCTGTCCCCAGCCACCGTGGCCCCGGTACAACCCCGGCTGAACGTGATCTTGCGTCCCGTCGGAGGCATGCCTTTGCACCTGCGCAGCCGCAAAAAGTTCCGCCAGGAGAATTTATATGCCGTCGGCACTGTGTGCTGAACGCTCACAGGCCGGGCTGCG
>NZ_JBWMAX010000160.1:0-1340 GCF_056521385.1 Rhodoferax sp. RT5P35
GGCGCGGATGCCAATCCATTCGCCCAGTGCGTGGTCGTGGTGGCTGGGCACGTGGGCCAGCACGGTTTCGCCACTGGCCAGTTGCAGGGTGTACAAAAAGGTATTGCCCCGAAACGCCTTGCGCAGCACCTGCGCCTGCACACTGGCTGCGTCGTCGTGCACGATGTCGTCGGCCCGCAGCAGCACCTCCACCGGGCCTAACGGCAGATCCGCCAGCAGGGAAGGGCGGATGTCGTGCAGCGGCCCCAGCGGCGTGTTGACCTGTTTGTGGCTGCCGGTGGCATCGGTGTACAGGCTGACCTGGGCTTGGGCAAACACGCCGTGGCCAATGAAGTCGGCCACAAAACGCGTGGCAGGCCGGTGGTACAGGGTGTAGGCATCGGCCCATTGGTGTAGCCGCCCGTCCTGGACCACGCCGATGTGGTCACCGATCGCAAAGGCTTCCAGCTGGTCGTGTGTGACCAGCAGGGCCGTAGCGCCTGCCGCCTTCAAAATGCCGCGCACCTCGTGTGCCAGGCGCTCGCGCAGGTCTACGTCCAGGTTGGAAAATGGCTCGTCCAACAGCAGCAACTGCGGCCGGGGGGCCAGCGCCCGCGCCAGGGCCACGCGCTGCTGCTGGCCACCCGACAGCGCATGCGGCATGTGGCGGCGCAAGCCCTCCAGCCCCACCAACTCCAGCACTTCGGCGACCCGCGCCCGCCGCTCGGGCGTGGGCCAGTGGTGGATGCCAAAGGCCACGTTGCGCCCCACGTCCAGGTGCGGAAACAGCGCGTAGTCCTGGAACACCATGCCCATGCGCCGCTGCTCGGGGGGTACGGCCTGGCCGGGTGCGCTGACGGTCTGCCCAGCCAGGGCAATGTGGCCCGCGCTGACGGGCTCCAGCCCGGCCACGGCCCGCAACAGCGTGGTTTTGCCGCAGCCCGATGGGCCGATCAAGACGCCAATGTCCCCAGCAGGCAGGCCGAAGGTGACGCCGTTGACGGCAGGCTGGGGGCGGCCCGGGTAGGTGACGCTGAGGTTTTGGAGGTCGAGGAACATGTTCGGATTCTAGATATTTACAATTCTCATTTGCACTGGCGTAGCGCCTCTCCTCAGGTGCCACTACAACCGATACCCATGCCTTTTTTTCAACGCCTTGTGCAATCCCCCGTACTGCTGCTGGCCGCTCTGGTGCTGCTGCCGGTTTTGGCCGTATGGGCGGCGATGCTGCAATGGAATGCCGCCAGTGCCCAGATCCTGCAGAAGATGATGGCCACGGTGCTGCCCGAATACGCCCTGACGTCGGTGCTGCTGTGCGTCTGCGTGGCGCTGGGCGTGGCGCTGGTGGGTTCAGTCACGGC
>NZ_JBWMAX010000161.1:0-1339 GCF_056521385.1 Rhodoferax sp. RT5P35
GCCTGGAATTCACTTTGCGCGCCGTTGCCGATCAGCGCCATGCTGCGGCTATTGGTGCGGGCCAGGGCGCGGGCGGCCACCACCGGCAGGGGCAGGTTGACGTAGTCGTCGTTAAATACTTCAAAGCTGTAGTCGCCCCGGTAGCCCAGGCGGTCGAGCTTGAGCACCAGGTCCACCATCTGCTCGCTGTGCACGCCTTCGCCGGGGAACACGCGGTAGGTGCGCGCGGTGGTCATGCGCTCTTCAAAGGTCTTGGTTTCCTGCCACATGAAGTCGGCCAGTTGCACCAAAAATATCTTGCTCGGATCCAGGTAGTCGATCTCGTCCAGCGAGGTCTTGGCGGCCACGATGTGGTAGCCGTCGATGCCCAGGCCCAGGTTGGGGCAGTCGGCGCGGCAGACCACGTCCCAGGCGGTGGTGAACTCGTTCACCGTGCGGCCCCACGACAGGCCCTCGTAGGCGATGCGGATGCCCAGCGGCACGGCCAGCATGGCCAGCTTGCGCAGGTCGCGGGCGATGTGGTCCAGGTCCTGGGTGGCGTGCGGCGAGGTGGACGAGCAGGCCAGCAGCACTTTGCAGTCCAGCGCGGCACACATTTGCAGCATGGCCTTGGCGATGTCGATCTTGTACTCGTGCAGGTGGCCGCTGAGGCCCTCGAAGTCGCGCAGCACCTGAAAGCCGGTGCCGCGCAGCCCGCTGGCCTTGACCTCGGCCACCGCCGCCTCCATGCCGTCCGGGTGGCCGACGATGTCGTTGGCCTTGAGCATCACCTGGGTAAAGCCCGCATCCACCATGGCCTTGAGCTTGGCTTTCAAGGGCCCGGCCAGGGTGATGGTGTCCATGCCGAAGCCTTGGATGGCGTGGTCTTTCATACGGCTTTCTCGCTGTGCACGAGTTCGAAGACGACGGAGCCCAGGTAGGTCTTGGTGATCGCACCGCGGCTCTCGGTGTGGGTGGCCTGCGTCTCCACAAACTCCACGCCCAGCGCGCGCAAGGCCTTCACCGCCGCCAGCACGTCGGGTACGCCCAGGCCGATGCGCTGCAGGCGCTCGTCGGTGTCGATCACGTTCAGTTCGGGCTCGATGAGTTGCAACATGAAGCTGTTGGCGGCTTCCAGGGCCGGGCTGCGCAGCAGGGTGCCCTTGGGCATGATGCCGAAGCGCTCCTCGTCGGGGATCAGGGCCATGCCAAACAGGGCGTTGTAGAACTCGATCCAGTCGTAGCTGCGCTCCGGGCCGATGTACTGCACCACGCCGAAGAAGTGCAGGCCGGTGGTGGCCTCGGGCTTCTGGTTGACCGAGGGGATCGGGATGAAATCCACGTCGTAGATGGAGAAGTC
>NZ_JBWMAX010000162.1:0-1335 GCF_056521385.1 Rhodoferax sp. RT5P35
TTCCATTTTGGCCGCCGGGTTCACCCCGGGCGAGGCAGACGGGCTGCGGCGGGCCATGGCCGCCTGGAAGCGCAAGGGTGGGCTGGAAAAGTACTACGACAAGATCGTTGGCGGCATGACCGCGCGCGGCTACGACGAGGCGTTTGCCCAGAATATCTTCGAGCAGATCAAGGGCTTTGGCGAGTACGGCTTTCCGGAAAGCCACGCGGCATCGTTTGCCTTGCTGGTCTATACCAGTTGCTGGATCAAGCGGCACCACCCGGCCGAGTTTCTGGCCGCCCTGCTCAACAGCCAGCCGCTGGGCTTTTACTCGGCCTCGCAGCTGGTACAGGATGCCCAGCGCCACGGTGTCGAGGCACGGCCCCCGGATGTGAGGCCCAGCCACGGGGACTGCACCCTGGAAGACCTGCCGCACCCCCCGGCCGTGCGGCTAGGCCTGCGCCTCATCGACAAGCTGCAGAAAAAGTCCGCCCAGCGCATCGTGCAGGCCCGTGCCGAAGCACCTTTCGACAGCGCCGAAGACCTGGCCCGGCGTGCCCACCTGGAGCAGCACGAGATGCAGACCCTGGCCGCCGCCGATGCGCTGATGGGCCTGTCCGGCCACCGGCGGCAACAGGTCTGGGATGCCTCGGCCCTGCGCTCCACGCCACGGCTGCTGCGGGACGCGCCGGTGGACGAGGACCTGCTGGAATTGCCCCCCGCGCTGGAAGGGGAGGAGGTGGAGTGGGACTACGCGTCCCTGGGCCTGACCCTGCGCAGCCACCCGCTGGCGCTGCTGCGGCCCCAACTGGCCCGGCGCAGGCTGATGTCGGCACAAGACCTGCTGGGCGTGCCCGATGGCCGCATGGTGCGCCACTGCGGCATCGTCACGCTGCGCCAGCAGCCGCCCACCGCCAAGGGCACGACTTTCCTCACCCTGGAGGACGAAACCGGCGTGGTGCAAGTGATCTGCTGGAAAGCCGTGCGGGAGACGCAGCGCGCCGCACTGATGCAGTCCCGGCTGCTGGCGGTGCGGGGCCGCTGGCAGCGCGAAGGTGATGTGATGAACCTGATCGCCCAGAAGCTAGTGGACCTGACCCCCTTGCTCGGCAGCCTGGCTACCACCAGCCGGGATTTCAAATAGCCCCTGCTACGGACAGTGTCGCCTGGGCGGGGGCCCTATTTGTTGCGGCGCAGCATGCTAGCATCGTCCTCCCCTCCACCTCTGACAGCCGGGCACCGCATGCGCAAGACTTCTCTGGACAAAAGCAAGATCAAGTTTCTCTTACTGGAAGGCGTGCACCCTTCGGCGCTGGAGGTGCTGCGCAACGCGGGCTACACCCAGATCGAGAGCTT
>NZ_JBWMAX010000163.1:0-1335 GCF_056521385.1 Rhodoferax sp. RT5P35
ACAGCGACGCCAAACCCTCACCGATCACCACTCTGGAAGCCAAAGGCTTGCCGTCCGAGGTACTGGCCCAGGCCCTGGCGGCCCAGGAACGCACGGTGTCCAATCTGTTCATGGCCGGTGCCGATAAAAACAGCCCCCGGGTGGCCCTCAGCGTGCCGTACCGCACCCCTGGCGGCACCCGCAAAGTGCTGGCGCTGATGGTGTCGCCGCTGGAACTGGTGCGCTCCTTGCAGCAGCGCAGCGTCGCCTCGAACAACCTGGTGGCGGTGGTGGACGGCAATGGGCGGCTGGTGGCCCGCTCGTGGGATTCCGAGCGGTTTGTGGGCACCATCGTGCCCGATTGGGCGCTGCTCAAAGTGATGCAGACCGAAGCCGGGGTTTTTGAGGGCCGTTCGCTGGAAGGGCGGCCGGTGGTCATCAGTTTTCAGCGCCTGGCGCACACCCCGGGTTGGGTGGTCGTGGTAGGCGAGCCTTTGGAGCGCTTCAATGCCCGCTGGCACCGCCCCGTGGGGACGCTGCTCATCGGAGCCCTGCGGGCCTGGTGTGCGGCATTGCTCCTGGTGCTGTGGATGACCCGGGTGCTGCTGCGCCCGGTGCGGGCATTGGCGCAAAACGCCGAACGGGTGGCGGCCGACACCGTGGGGACCCACGCTGTGGGCCAGGCCACGGCCATCTTTCCGGTGGCCGAGTTTGAAGGCTTGCGCCAAAGTCTGGAGGGTGCCGACACCGTCCTGCGCGCCCGCGCCGAGGCCGAACACCTGGCCACCGAAGCCCTGCGCGCCAGTGAGGCCCGCTACCGCCAACTCAGCCAGGCGCTGTCGCAAGAGAAGGAACGCCTGCTGCTGGCCACCCAGGCCGGCGGGGTCGGCATTGTGGAGCTGGACTTCGCCGAAAACCGCTACCTCTGGGATGACCAGACCTACACCGTGTTCGGTTTACCGCACGGTGCGTTCGACGGCAGCGAAAAACAGTTGCTCGCCTGCGTTCACCCCGACGATGTCGCCGCCTTGGTCCGGCAGTGGCAAACCGCGCTGCGAGAAACCTCGGTGATCGCCAGCGAGGTGCGCATCGTGCAGCCTTCAGGGGCGGTGCGCACGGTGCAGATCTTTGGCCAGGTGCACCGCCATGCCGATGGCCGCCCCGCGCGTGCCATCGGCACGGTATGGGACGTGACGGTGGCCCGCGAGGCCGCCGACGCACTCACCGCCGCCAAAGAGGCGGCCGAGGTGGCCGAGCGCGGTAAAAGCGCGTTTTTGGCTTTCATGGGCCATGAAATCCGCACCCCCATGAACACCGTGCTGGGCATGACCCGGCTGGTGCAGCAAACCGAGCTGT
>NZ_JBWMAX010000164.1:0-1334 GCF_056521385.1 Rhodoferax sp. RT5P35
CCGTGATGGTCGCGTTGAGTCTGATTTCCTGTGCCTCCACCAGCACGCCCTCCGGGTCGTCAGCGGGTACGTTGGGCGGTCAGGCTTACTCGTTTGGTTTGTGGGGCGACATGCCGTACAAAAAAGCCGGGGACGACCCCAAGTTGCCCGCCGTGCTGAACAGCATCAACGCCTCCGACATCGCGTTTTCGATTTACGACGGTGACATCAAGGACGGCAGCTCCAAGTGCACGGACGACATCTACACCGATGCGCTCAAGATGTTCGGCAGCATGGCCAAGCCCGTGGTCTACGTGCCCGGTGACAACGAGTGGACCGATTGCCACCGCATCAACAACGGGGGTTATGACGCGCTGGAGCGCCTGGCGCATATTCGCCGCGTGATGTTCCCCACGCTGAGCAGCCTGGGCCAAAACCAGATGGCGCTAGAGCACCAAGGCAAGCCCGGCGAGAAGTATGTGGAGAACACCCGTTTCAGCCATGGTGGTGTGGTGTTTGCCGGCATCAATATGCCGGGCAGCAACAACAACCTCATCTTGAATGCCAAAGACTGCGCGAACAAGAGTGCCCGCAATGCCGCGCAATGCGATGCCGCCAATGCCGAGTACCTGGAGCGTGACGCCGCCAACGTGGTGTGGCTGAAAGCCGCCTTTGCACAAGCCCAGGCCCAAGGCGCCGCGGGTGTGGTGGTTGTGGTGCAGGCCGACCCCGGTTTTGACTTGCCCGAGACCGAAGAGGTTAACGAAAGCAACGCACCGGGCGTCATCGGCTACCGCAATTTCATGGATGCACTGGTCGCACAAACCGAAGCCTACAAGGGCCAGGTGCTGTTTGTGCACGGCGACACGCACTTCTTCAAGCTCGACAAGCCCCTGTACAGCCCTGCCAAACTGCTGCCCAACCTGACGCGCCTGCAAACCTTTGGCAGCCCCTCGCTGCACTGGGTCAAGGTGACGGTGGACACCGCATCAGCCAATGTGTTTCAGGTGCAGCCGGTGATCGTGAAACAGCCTTGACGAGCAGGGTTGATTTTTGAGGGGAGCCGCCGATCCGTCAGCTTTGTGGTTTGGATTCAACCGGTCGATGCAACACACTAGAAACTGCGCAAGCAGAAGGAGTGTTGCAGAAAATCGGAAGCGGTTACGTGAATTCCGTGAGCGATTTTTTATGTGACTGGCTTCAGCGGGCTGCGTGTATCTCCGTGCGCCAAAAATGGGTTACTTTATTCGTCCCCTCTAGAAGTTGTCTGGCGTGCTTTGAACTTGCTGCTATTAATGGTAACGATGACTTGGGAGAACAATTCGTCGTAGTAAGTTGCCCACAGGTGCGTCAAT
>NZ_JBWMAX010000165.1:0-1332 GCF_056521385.1 Rhodoferax sp. RT5P35
CGCACCATCGCCACGGTGCACGACATCGTGGAGCTCGGCGCGTTGGACGCGGAGACCATCGTGACACCCGGCATCTTCGTCCACAAGATCGTCCAGATCGACCGCATTGCCACCCAGGCAGGTGGTTTCAAGAAGGCAGCATGAGCATGGGAACACCCACCTACCAACGTCGCACCAAGGACCAGCTCGCCGCGCGCGTGGCTGCCGACATCTTCGCCGGCGCCGTCGTCAACCTGGGCATAGGCCAGCCGACCGCCGTGGCCAACCACCTGCCCGCCGGGCGCGAGGTCATCCTGCACAGCGAGAACGGCATCCTGGGCATGGGCGCTGCGCCGGCCGAGGGGCACGAGGACTACGACCTGATCAACGCCGGCAAGCAGCCGGTGACGCTGCTGCCCGGTGGCGCCTACTTCCACCATGCCGACAGTTTCGCGATGATGCGCGGAGGCCATCTGGACATCTGTGTGCTGGGCGCGTTCCAGGTCTCCGCCACCGGCGATCTCGCCAACTGGAGCACAGGTGAGCCCGGTGCCATTCCCGCCGTGGGCGGGGCCATGGACCTGGCCATCGGCGCCAAGCAGACCTGGGTCATGATGGACCTGCTCACCAAGCAGCAGACCAGCAAGCTGGTCGAGAGGTGCAGCTATCCCTTGACCGGCCTAGCCTGCGTCAAGCGCGTCTATACGGACCTGGCGACGTTCGCCTGCACACCCCAGGGACTGCAGCTCATCGATGCCGTCGAAGGGCTCAGCCGCGAAGCGCTGGAAGGCATCGTGGGTCTGCCCATTGCACCTGTTGCGCCCGCCACGAAAGAAAACCCATGACTGAAACCGTGTTTATTTGCGACGCCATTCGCACCCCCTTCGGCAAGTACGGCGGCGCGCTGTCCTCCGTGCGGCCCGACGACCTGGGCGCGGTCGTGCTCAAGGCGCTGACCGAGCGCAACGCCGAAGTGGACTGGAGCGCCGTCGACGACGTGATCTTTGGCTGCGCCAACCAGGCCGGTGAAGACAACCGCAACGTGGCGCGCATGTCGCTGCTGCTGGCCGGCCTGCCCTTGCAGGTGCCGGGCACTACCGTCAACCGCCTGTGCGGCTCGGGCATGGACGCCATCGGCATCGCGGCGCGGGCCATCAAGTCGGGCGAGACCGGCCTGATGATCGCGGGCGGCGTGGAGAGCATGAGCCGCGCGCCTTTCGTGGTGCCCAAGGCCGACTCGCCCTTTTCGCGTGCCAACTCCATCCAGGACACGACCATCGGATGGCGCTTCGTCAACCCGAAGATGAAGGCGTTGCATGGTGTCGACGCCATGCCCGAGACGGCCGAGAACGT
>NZ_JBWMAX010000166.1:0-1332 GCF_056521385.1 Rhodoferax sp. RT5P35
AATGCACGCCGCCTCTGCCGCTCACCACCACCTCGGCGGAGAGCGGTGAACTGGCCGTGGCCAGCAGCCTCCCGGTGGACGACGGCAGCTTCCCCGCCACCCGTGACGTGCAAACCCGCCTGGGCGCACCGCTCAACCTCATGGCCGCCGCCCACGTGGCCGCGCGCTTTCCGTTCATCAACCCGCTGGCGCTGGTGCAGCCCGTCTCGGGCTACGGCGAAACCGGCCACCTGGCCGATGGCGGCTACTTCGACAACAGCGGCGTGACCAGCACGGCCCACCTGTGGCACGCCATGCAGCAGGCCTTCAAAGATGCAAACCGCACGCCCCCCGAGCCCCTGCTGGTGCTGATCCGCAACGGCCAAAAGAAACCCGGCTGCGACAAGCCGCCCGACACCGGCCCCGAGCCCCGGTGCATCGTCTCCGACCTCAGTCCGCTCAGCCCGCCCGCCGAGCTGGCCCCGCCCGTGCTGCGCGAAAGCTGGGGCCTGTACGCCGACCTGCTCGGCCCGGCGGTGGCCGTGCTCAACGTGTCGGGCATCGGTGCCCATGGCCGCCTGCCGCCCGCCGAAATGCGCCAGGCCCTGGGCGAAGCGCAGCGCACCGGTCCCGCTGCCAGGGTGCTGTTGATCGACCAGCTCACCGACGCGCCGCTGGTGCCGCTGGGCTGGTATTTGCCGCCCCAGGCCCGCGATGCCCTGGACCAGCAGGCCGATGGCGTAGCCCAAGCGTTAAAAGAGGTTTACGGAAATTGATAAGCCAAATCGGCCTCTAGTGCTTATTCCATAAGCGCTGATAGCTATTAATAATAGAGCAAATGGCCCGCACTGGGCTCTGGGGCACACCCGCGTACCCCCATAGGCCTACGTGGCAAGCCTCTCATACGTTATCGCATAACTAAATTACGTTTCTCTTGCGCTATGGGGCCAAACCCATTGACTGTCTTTCAAGTAATTGCCCATAATTGCTGCGCCGTAGATGTATGACAACTGACGTTATATAACGTCAAGCGCCTGCGGCCCGACGAGCTCGGACACTCCAACTTCAAAGGCACCTCCATGCAGCGCAGACATTTCGGCATCTCGGCCATTTCGGCTATCTCGGTGGGCTCCCCCCTTTTACTGGCCGCGTGCGGCGATGGCGGCAGCGAGGTAGTTGCCGCGCCTACGCCGCAGGCCACCGCCTCGGCGGCCCTGAAGCGCGCCGCCACTTATATGGACGAGGTCGTCTCCTTCCGGGGCGGCTATGTGTGGTCGTACTCGCCCGACCTGACCCAGACTTTTGGCGAAATGGAAGCCAAGCGCACCATGCTCTGGCTGCAGCCACCGGGCA
>NZ_JBWMAX010000167.1:0-1331 GCF_056521385.1 Rhodoferax sp. RT5P35
GGCCACCGGCTGGCCCCAGACGCGGAACACCTCGCGGCCCTTGCTTTGGCCCACCACCACAAAGCGGTCGGGCAGGGCGGTGGCGTAGACGGTGGCCCCGTTGCTGCTGGCCTGGGGAATGGCCGCATCAATGAACTCGGGGCTGACCAGCACCGCGTCGGCATCGTCGATGCGGCGGCCCAGCAGGTCGAAGTTGGTGGGTGTGGTGCTGCGCACAATCCAGGCGGCGCGGGCCGGGGTGTAGATGCGGGCAATCTGCAGCCAGGGCGACTCGGTGTCGCTGGGCGTGGCAAAGCGTTCGGTCCAGTAGCGCTTGCCCTCGGCGGTTTCGGCCTCGCTCAGGCCCGGTTCGTGGCCAAAGGTGTGGATGGCATCGGGGTAGATGCGCACCATCAGCGTGCTGCCATCGGCCGTGTAGCGGGTTTGCACTGCCACCGGCAGCAGGGCGACTGGGTGCGCGGCATCCAGCGCCTGCACCAGCGGGGCCGGGTTGTCTGGTGGCAGTTGCAAATGGCCCAGCAGGTCTTGCGAGAGGTTTTGAATGCCTTGCAGCCGCTCTGCCGTGCCTTGCAGGGCCGCCTGGGCGGCGCGGCGCAGGTCGGCGGCGATCTTGGCCTGCTCTTGCAGGGTGTCTGCACCGGCACCCGTGCGGGCCAGGGTGTCGAGTGCGGCCTGGGCCTGCTGCCAGGCCAGGGTGGCGCTGCGCTGGGTTTCGCGCTGGCGCACCAGCTCGGCGCGGGCGGCCTGCAGTGCGTCCAGATTCAGGTTCAGTGCGGGCATGGCGGCATCCTCAGGTAATCAAATCTGCGCCCACAAAAAAGGCACGGAACGGTTGTTGCAGCAGGGCGCGGGCGATTTCGGCGGCATTGGCCTGGGCCGTCAGCATGGGGAAACTCGCAAATGCCGGTGGCGGTGCTTGGCGCAGCCCGGCCAGCGTGAAAAAGCCGCCGGGGGGTACGGCCAGGTTGCTCCACGACAAGGCCTTGTAGGCGTTGTACTGGCTGTGCAGGGGCGTGGCCATGGCGGTGCGCAAAGCGTTGCGCCGGGGTGGGCCGGTGCGGGCCTGGCCGGGGGCGGGCTCGTCCACATCGAAGCCAAAGCGCGGCTCGGTCATCTGCTCTTCCAGCACAAAGCACCAGTCGGCGGCTTTTTCGTCGTCGATGTCGAAGCCAAAGAAGCTGATGTCGTCGCCAATCGTGCCGCTAAACCGCGGCGTGGCCAGCGCGCCGTCGGGTGGCTGGCCTTGCGCGTCTTTCAACAGGCTGTCGGCCCCGGCAGTCTTTTTCCAGGCGTAGACGGCGGTGTTGGGGTAGCGGCGCAGCAACTGGCCG
>NZ_JBWMAX010000016.1:0-112515 GCF_056521385.1 Rhodoferax sp. RT5P35
GTCTTGAAGGTGAAGGGTTCGTAGGTCGGGTCGATGGCGACTTTGAGGTCTTTGCCTTGCGCCAGGGCGGCAGCAGCGAGGGCGGTCAATGCGAAAGTCAGTAGGAGTTTTTTCATCAATATTTCCTGGTAATTCAGTTACAAAAAGTGAAGGCACATACACACCATAACCCATAAATTTTAGGTTCCAAAATGGTGCATTCTTGCTGGTGTTTGCCCTTAACAGCGCTGTTGCGGTGAACGCAATTCCCATACCAGCGGCGCTATTAGGCGCGGTAATGCCCGTTTTTTCATGTAATGTGCAGGACTTTTGTTGTGAACCACGAGCCCCTTGTATGACCTTGTCTGACCTGTCCAATCCCGCCCTGCGCCGAGCCCTGCAAACCAAACTGGACCAGAAAACCAAGCCCCTGGGTTCGCTGGGCGGTCTGGAAGCGCTGGCCCTGCAATTGGGCGAAATTCTGGGTACCGATGCGCCCCAATTGGTGCAGCCCCAGCTAGTGGTGTTTGCGGGCGACCACGGACTGGCGGCGCGTGGTGTGTCGGCCTACCCCAGCGATGTGACCTGGCAGATGGTGGAGAACTTTCTGGCCGGCGGCGCCTGCGTGAGCGTGTTGGCGCGCCAGCACGGGATTGCCCTGACGGTGGTGGACTGCGGCGTGCGCCACGATTTTGCGCCACGCCCCGGCTTCCTGGATTACAAGATCGCCTACGGCACCGCCGACTCCCTGAACGAAGCCGCCATGGGCGCGGCCGAATGCGAACGGGCCATCGCCCAGGGCCGCGCGATTGTCAAAAGCCTGCCGGGTAACGTGCTATTGCTGGGTGAAATGGGTATTGGCAATACTTCGGCGGCATCGCTCCTGATGGCGCGCCTGACCGGGCTGCCGATTGCCGACTGCACTGGCGTTGGCACCGGGCTGGACGATGCGGGTCTGCAGCGCAAAGTGGCGGTGCTGGCCCAGGTGCTGGAGCGCCATGCCGCTGTCCACGACCCGCTACATGCCTTGGAGGTGTTTGGTGGTTTCGAGATGGCCACCATGCTGGGTGCGGTGCTGCAGGCGGCCGAAGAGCGGCGGGTGGTGGTGGTGGATGGCTTCATCACCACGGCGGTGGTGATGGTGGCGCATGCGTTGCAGCCGCTGGTGCTGCAGCGCTGCGTGTTTGCCCACCGCTCAGGCGAGCATGGGCACAGCCGGATGCTGGACAACCTAGGTGCGCAGCCGCTACTGGATGTGGGACTGCGGCTGGGCGAGGGCTCGGGTGCGGCGCTGGCCTGGCCGCTGCTGCAATCGGCCTGCCTGGTGCTGGCCGAGATGGCCAGTTTTGCCTCTGCAGGTGTGTCGCAAAGCGGAGCCGTATAAGGCGATTTGCTATTGAATAAATAGCTAATAGCGTATATAAAATATACGCTGGATGCCGATTTTATGCCTAATTTTTCTTGCTGCAGACGGCGGTAGGCAGCGCTGCTGTATGAGGGTTTGCATGGTTAATGGCGCTCTAAACTTGTTCACTATTTCGCATGCTGGTTGGTAAACTGGATTGAATACTTCCACAATGCGACCATGCAAACCTCAAGCCTGCTTGCTGTTGTTGACCGGGAAGCCGACCCGCTAGGCGCAGGCCATGGCCGCACCCAGGAAAACCCCTTGTACCAGTTGCTGCAGGTGGTGAACCAGAGCGACAACGCCTTTATCGTGGGCGGGCCCGACACCCGTATCACCTTTGCCAATGCGGGCTTTACCAGCATGTTTGGCTATACCCTGGAAGAGGTACTGGGCCGCACCGTCAGCACCACCTTGTCTGGGCCCCATACCGACATGCAGGTAGTCGAACGCATCAAACAGCAGCTGCTGCTCCCCGGCGGGGGCCGTGCCGACATCTTGCTGTACACCAAGGCTGGGCGACCACTGTGGGTGTCTGTCGTGGCGAATCCTTTGTTCGATGCAGACGGCAAGTTCTCTGGTGTGGTGGGCGTGCTGACCGACATCACCCAGACCAAAATGCACGAGGTGCTGCAGTACAAGTTGCTGCATGCCATGGCCGAAGAGTGGCCGCTGCCGCAGTTGATGGACTTGGTGTGCCGCGAGGTAGAGCGTATTGCCCCTGAAGTGGTTGCTTCGATTTTGGCGGTGGATTGGCAAGGCCAGTTGCAGCCCTTGGCCGCACCCAGCCTGCCCATTGAGTTTTCCAACGCTATCACCGGTGCCTGCATCGGCCCGAATGTCGGTTCGTGCGGTGCGGCAGCCTGGCGTGGCGAGCCGGTGGCCGTGACCGACATCGCCAGTGACCCGCTTTGGGCTCCTTACAAACACCTGATCCTGCCTTATGGGCTCGTGGCCTGCTGGTCTAGCCCGATCAAGGCCCATGATGGTCGGGTGCTTGGCACCTTTGCGTTTTACTACCGCACCCAGCGCGGCCCCGATGCCCTGCACCAGCGGCTGATCGACGTCAGCCTGCACCTGTGCGCGCTGGCCATGGAACGGGAGGAGTCGCGTGCCCATATCCACCATCTGGCTTTTTATGATGCGCTTACCAGTCTGCCGAACCGAAAAATGCTGCGTACCAAGGCCGAGCGGGCGGTGGCCGAGTCGCAACGCGCACAGGAGCCGCTTGCCCTGTTATTTGTCAATATCGACCGCTTCAAGCATGTCAATGAAGAGCAGGGCCACGGCGCCGGCGATGCGCTGTTGAGCGAGATCGCCAACCGACTCAGCCAGGAGGTGCGGGGCCGCGATTTGGTAGGCCGCCAAGCGGGTGACGAGTTTGTGGCCGTACTTTCAGAGTGCAGTACCGAGCAAGCCGCTGCAGCGGCCGAGCGTTTGCTGGCCGCTATTGCCGCACCCCTGACATTGCCCTCTGGGGCAACCTTGCACCCCAACGCCAGCGTGGGTGTCGCCATGTTTCCCGAGGATGGACAAGACTTCGACACGCTGCTGCGCCAGGCCGATCTGGCCATGCACCAGGCCAAGCACGACGGGCGCGGCTGCCTGCGCTTCTTCAACGATGCCATGAACCGCCGCACGCTGGAACGGTTGTCGCTGGAGGCCGCACTGCGCGAGGCGCTGCGCCTGGGGCAGTTGCGCCTGCACTACCAGCCCCAGGTCAGCGGCCCGGCGGGTTCGGTGCTGTATGGCGTGGAGGCGCTGGCCCGATGGGACCATCCGCAATTGGGTGCCGTGTCACCGGCACAGTTCATTCCGCTAGCGGAAGAATGCGGGCTGATCGACGAGCTCACCCGTTGGGGTTTGGGCGAGGCTTGCCGCCAGATGGCCGACTGGCGCGCGCGCGGCGTGGCCGTGCCCCGGGTGGCGGTGAACGTGTCGGCCCGCAATTTTCAGAACCCCGGTCTCCCCGGTCTGGTGGCCGGGCTGCTGCGCCAGCACGGCCTGTGCCCGCAAGACCTTACGCTGGAGATGACCGAAAGCGTGGCCATGGACACCACCGAAGGCGTGTCCGCCACCATTGAGGCAGTGCAGGCCTTGGGTGTACACCTCTCGCTGGACGACTTTGGCACCGGCTATTCGTCGCTGGGCTACCTGCACCACCTGCCGATCCACGAGCTGAAGCTCGACAAAAGCTTCGTGCAAGATTTGGCCGAGAACGCCGTCGCCCAGGCCCTCACCAACACCGTGCTACGCATCGGTGATGGCTTGAACCTCACCGTGGTGGCCGAGGGCGTGGAAACCGAGGTGCAGGCCGACTTTCTGATTGCGCGCGGCTGCCCGGTGCTGCAAGGGTATTTGTATGCCCGCCCGCTCTCAGCCGATGGTCTGGAGCAGTGGTTGGCTGTGCGGCGTGTCCATAGTGAAGCCTGATCCTTCGCCGGAGGCATTGCAAAACCACCTGGGTTTCGCGCGCCGTAGCTATTTTTCGCGCATGGCCGGGCTGGCCCTGGGGTTCTTGATGAGCGGCGCAGTTTTTGTCCAGAATGGTGCGCCTGCGTGGGTGTGGATTGGCCCGGTGTTGCATTGTTTTGTGGGTCCCCATGTGGCGTGGTGGCTGGCACGCCGTGCAGCCAACCCGCGCGAGGCCGAGCGCCGCAATCTGTTGGCAGACCACTTTCTGGGTGGCATGTGGATGGTGCTGATGCAGTTCAACCTGTTGCCCAGCGTGCTGACGGTCAGCCTGCTGAGCATGGACTCCATGGCCGGGGGTGGCACGCGCTTAGTAGTGCGTGGTCTGGTCTGGCAGGCCTTGGGCGTGCTGCTGGGCGTGGCCTTGTTTGGGCTGCATGTCCAGCCAGATGCCGCCCGCTGGACTGTACTGGCCTGCCTGCCATTGCTGGTGTGCCAGCCTATTTTGATCAGCCATATCGCGCGCAAAGCCATCCACCGGCTAAAAAAACAAAGCTTGGCCCTGGAGCACCAAAGCCAGCACGACGGTTTGTCGGGCCTGTACAACCGTACCCATTGGGAGCAGCTGGTGCGCGCCGAGTTTGCGCGGTTTCGCCGCCAGGGCAAACCTGCCGTGCTGGTGATGGCCGATCTGGACCATTTCAAGCGTATCAACGACCTGCACGGCCACGCGGCAGGCGACCAGGCCATCTGCCGCTTTGCCGATGCCCTTAGTCGTGTGCTGCGGGAGACCGATGTTTGCGGCCGCTACGGTGGCGAAGAGTTTGGTGTGCTTTTGCCCATGACCTCGGCCCCTGCTGCCCGGGATGTACTGGACCGGCTGCGCCGCGATCTCTACGACCAGCCGCTGCTGGACAGCGTGCTCGTCACCGCCAGCTTTGGCGTGGCCGAGCTGACCGCCGACGTACCCAATGTGGAAGCCTGGTTGCGACTGGCCGATCAGATGCTGTACCGGGCCAAACACCGAGGCCGCGACTGCGTGGTAGTGCTGGGCGAAGATGTTGCTACCCAGCCAGGTGCGCTGGTGCCCATGTCTGTACGCACCAGCTACAGCACCCCGGCGGCGCTGACCGATCCGTTGCGGGTGGCACAGCTTCTGGCAGGTCTAGACATCGGCGAAGCGCCGTTTGCGTTGTTTGACCCATCCGACCGGCTTGCGGTGGCGAACCCGGCATTCATCAGTTTGTATGCTGTGCAACATGATACGGTCAGCTTTGCCGACATCGTCCGTTACAGCCATGCCCAGCAGGTCGGTCCGCGCATTGCCACCAATGACATCGAAGCCTGGCTGCGGGCTGCGGATGGCAAACGGCGTAGCCAGCCGCAGCGCAATTTTGTAGTGGATATGGTCGATGGGCGCTGGTTCCATTTGTTTGAAACCTCGTACAGCGACGGCTGGCTGATGGTGGTGATGTTTGAAACCCGTGCGCCCACCGTTGGCGTTCAGCCTGCTTCTGCCACCGTCTTGGGCTGAAAGTCGCAAAACTGCGCCACGCCGCACTGCCAGCACAGCGGCTTGCGGGCCTGGCAGACGTAGCGGCCATGCAGGATCAGCCAGTGGTGCGCGTCCACCATGTAGGCAGGCGGGATGCGTTTGAGCAAGCCTTTTTCCACCTCCAGCGGGGTTTTGCCCGGTGCCAGCCCGGTACGGTTGCCCAGGCGAAAAATATGTGTGTCCACCGCCATGGTGGGCTCGCCAAAAGCTACGTTTAGCACCACGTTGGCGGTCTTGCGGCCCACGCCAGGCAGCGCTTCCAGCGCCTCGCGGCTGCGCGGCACCCGGCCGCCATGCAGTTGCACCAGCATCTGGCAGGTTTGCAGCAGGTGCCGGGCCTTGCTGTGGTACAGACCTATGGTTTTGATATAGCCCTCCAGCCCGTCCAACCCCAGGTTCAGAATGGCCTGCGGTGTGTTGGCCACTGGAAATAGGCGGCGGGTGGCCTTGTTGACCCCCACGTCGGTGGCCTGGGCCGACAGCAGCACGGCGGTAAGCAGCTCGAACACACTGGTGTACTCCAGTTCGGTCACCGGCATGGGGTTGGCGGCCTGGAGAGTGGCAAAAAATCCGGCAATGGCGTCGCGTTTCATGCCGGGATTACACCCCAGATCAATTGACTTGGATGAACGAGTCGGGCAGGGGGAACTTGGTGCGCATCCACTCGGGGTTGAGTTGCAGTTTCTTCACCACTTCTTCGGGCAGCGCGTCCAGCATCTCGGGGCCACCGGGGGGCATATCGGCCAGCAGCATGGCCAGGTGGACGATGCCGCCCAAGCGGTTGAAGGGCTTGGCTTCCAGGGGCTCAGAACTGGTGTCCAGCGCCCGCACGATCTCGGCAGGAAAGTTCCAGCGGCGGGCCAGCTCGGCAGTAATCTGGCCTTCGCTGAAGCCGATCAGGCGTTGCTCGCGTTCCCAGCGCCCACCGGGCTGGTGCGGCAGTTTTTCAATCTCGGCCAGGCTGTCGGGCTGTACCTGGGCAATCATCAATTCGCCCAGCCGCACCATCATGCTGGCCAGCCAGGCTTCGCTGCCATCCAGCCCCAGGTGGGCGGCCAGCCACTGGGCGTAGCCTGCACTCACCATGCAGCTGCGCCAGAACTCGGCACGGCTCAGTCCATCGACTACCGGAAACGCATCGCCCATGGACGCTGCCAGGCCCAGTGTGCGCACCCGGCCCATGCCCACCAGGCTGATGGCATCGTCCAGCGAGCTGACGCTGCGGCTCAGGCCAAAACTGGCGCTGTTGGCCAGCCGCAAAAGCTTGGCCGTGAGCGTAGAGTCTTTGGCGATGATGGCTGCCACCTGCGGGCCGGTCGCATCGTCGTCGTTCAGCGTGCGAATCAGCGCATGCGCCACTTCGGACATGACGGGCAATTTGACCGTTTGAAAAAATACCGCGATGTCGGGCATATGGTGCGTCCTGTGTTTTAAATTGGAATTAATTGCTTACATCCGACCCTATTCTGAACGATTTATGGTTCGCTTTTGGGTATGTAAAGTCCGCATTGCGTCGGCGCAGAACCGCAGTGTGCCGATTGGCGACAATAGCGGCCCCAAAGCGAGTACATCCCCATGCCATTGCCTGTTTCCCTGCCGTTTGCCCAGCGCCTCCAAAACGTTGAAACCTCTGCCATCCGCGAACTTTTCAAGCTGCTGGGCACGCCCGGCATCATCAGCTTTGCGGGTGGTTTCCCCGACCCGGCGCTGTTCGATGTGGAAGGCATTGCTGCGTCCACCGCCGCCGTGCTGGCCACAAACCCCGGCCCGGTGCTGCAGTACGGTGCTACCGAGGGTTTCAACCCGCTGCGCGAGCAACTCAGCCGTTTCATGGCCCACAAAGGCGCGACAGTGGCCCCGGACGGCCTGATAGTCACCACCGGCAGCCAGCAGGCGCTGGACCTGGTGGGCAAAACCATGATCAACCCCGGCGACACGGTGATCGTGGAAGCGCCCACTTTTTTGGCCACCATCCAGTGCTTCCGCCTGTACGGCGCCAAGCTGATTGGCGCACCTATTGACGCGAACGGTGTGGACGTAGACGCGCTGGAAAAACTGATCGACCAATACAAGCCCAAACTGGTCTACCTGATTCCCACCTTCGGCAACCCCAGCGGGGCCACGCTGAGCCTGGAGCGGCGCAAACGCATCCTGGAAATTGCGGTGCGCACCCAGACGCTGATCGTCGAAGACGACCCCTACGGTGAGCTGTACTTTGACCAGCCGCCCCCGCCCAGCATGCTGGCCCTGAGCGACGGCGTGCCCGGTAGCCGCGAGTGGCTGGTGCACTGTGGTTCGATGAGCAAAATCTTGAGCCCCGGCCTGCGCGTGGGCTGGATGATCGCCCCGCCCGCACTGCTGGCCGTGGCCACCATGTGCAAGCAGTTCAGCGATGCCCACACCAGCAACCTGACCCAGGCCACCGCCGCCCACTACCTCACTCTGAACCGCCTGGACGGTGCCTTGGCCGTGGTGCGCACCACCTACGCCGAGCGCGCGCGGGTGATGGCTGCCAGCCTGCAACGCGAATTGGGTTCCGCCATTGCCTTCAACGCCCCACAAGGCGGCATGTTCTTTTGGGCCCGCCTGACCGAAGGGCGCGATGCCAGCGCTTTTGCCAAGCGCGCCATCGAGAAACTGGTGGCCTTTGTGCCCGGCGCGCCCTTCTTTGCGCACGACCCGGATGGGTCCACCCTGCGCCTGAGCTTCGCCACAGTGGGCGTGGACAAGATTGAAGAGGGCATTGCGCGGCTGGCGCAGGCTCTGTGAGCCGCTCTTCGCTTAGATTGAATTTATAGAAAAAATGGCTCCAGCGCAGTCTTTACCTATGCTGATAGCTATTTATTTGATAGCAATAGCGGAGCCAGGCCTACATGGTCAAAAACATGGCCACAACGGCTAAGGCCATCATCAGCGTGGCTAGCCAGCCGAGCAGCTTCAAGGGGGTTGAAATCGCAAATTTCCCCATAATTTCGGGCCGTACGGCCATCAGCATCATCACAAACATAATTGGAACGGAAATAACCCCATTGATCACTGCGCTCCAATACAGGGCTTTGATCGGGTCCATGGGCGTAAATCCAAGTGCGATGCCAATCACAGTGGATACCGCAATAATTGCGTAGAAGCGTTTGGCGTCCATTGGCGCACGTTCAAGGCTGTTTTTCCACTGGAATGCACCGGCCATGGCATAGGCGGAAGACCCGGCCAAAACGGGAATTGCCAGCAGCCCGGTGCCGATAATCCCTGCGCTGAATAGCAAGAAGGCGAAATCTCCGGCAATTGGGCGTAATGCGGTGGCGGCTTGTGCCGAGGTTTGGATATCGGTCACGCCATGCAGGTTCAAGGTGACTGCCGT
The DNA here is from genome assembly GCF_056521385.1 of Rhodoferax sp. RT5P35. Classification (NCBI taxonomy): domain Bacteria; kingdom Pseudomonadati; phylum Pseudomonadota; class Betaproteobacteria; order Burkholderiales; family Comamonadaceae; genus Rhodoferax; species Rhodoferax sp. RT5P35. Next base: position 8,710 of record NZ_JBWMAX010000016.1, read on the forward strand.
AGTCAAGATAATAAAAAAAGCCACCAGATTCGAAAACCCCATGCCCATATAGGTATCAATTTTGATACGTCTTAAATTGGCGGCTGCCTGCTCTGGCGCGCTGATCAATGGCCGGGCCTCGGGGTTGGCCAACTGCTCCTCTACTTCCTGCGATGCCTGCCAAAAGAATAGATACGGGCTGATGGTGGTGCCAAACACCGCCACCACGGTAGTGACGTACTCGGGCTTCCAGGACATTTGGGGAAACACGGCTTTGGCAAATACCTGCATCCAAGGGGTATGCACGGCAAATGTCGTGGCCACGTAAGCCAATAAAGCCAGTGTCAGCCATTTCAAAATGCGTACATAGCGCCGGTATGGAATAAATACCTGCAGTAGCAAAGAGATAAGGCCAAAACCAATGGCGTATATTTGTGCTGGTCCACCAAAAATCAGTTTTAAGGCTTCGCCCATAGCCGAAACATCGGCGGCGATGTTAATCGTATTGGCAATCAACAATAGCCCCAACACGCTGTATAAAAGCCACGCAGGATAATACAGTCGGATATTGCTGGCCAAGCCATGGCCACTCACCCGGCCAATTCTGGCGCTGACGATTTGAATGCCCACCATCAAGGGGTAGGTAAATAAAACCGTCCACAGCATATTGAAGCCAAATTGCGCACCCGCTTGAGAATAAGTGGCAATGCCACTGGGGTCATCATCGGCTGCGCCTGTAATCAAGCCGGGCCCTAGTTTCTTCAACCATGAGTTTTCAGCTTTTGCTGTATTAGCCCGTGTGGATGGGTTCATTTGTGTACGTTTATCTATGAAAAATAGCTACCCGATTTTGCGACCTATTGAAGTGGTAGGGTGGAGAGATTCAAAAACTTTGCAAACTACACCAGGGTTTGCATTAATAGGGTAAATCCAATCGGTAATCTCCCGGCTATTCCGAGGTGACAGCAGAGGTTTGACGTATGCGTATGTATGGGATGTCCATCCTGGAAACTCTAATCGTGAGCCGCCAAGCAAACGAAAGGAGAAACCAAAATGGACGAGATAGAAAGCCTAAACCACACGAAATGGGAGTGCAAGTACCACGTGGTATCCATCCCAAAGGGAAGCCGCAAGGTGCTGTACGGCCAGCTACGGGAAGAACTCAAAGAGGTCTTCCGGGGGCTGGCGCGGCAAAAGGAGTGCTGGATAGAAGAAGGGCACTTGATGCCCGACCCACGTACACATGCTGATTGCGATCCTGCCCAAGCACGCGGTATCACAGGTAGTGGGGTATATCAAAGGAAAAAGCGACATCCATTTGGTGCGGACGTACGGAGAAAGCAGAAGAAACTTCACGGGCCAAAGTTTCTGGGCACGGGGGTACTTCGTATCCACGGTGGGGCGAGACCAAAAAGGGATCCGCCGCTACATCAGGAACCAGGAAAAGGAAGACGAGCGGTTGGCGCAGCTCGGATTGTGGAGATGGGAAGGTAGGTTGCCACCGAAGAGGTAGCGCAAAGAGCTGGGGCCGCGTTAGCGACCTCGTTTAGCCGCTTTGAGCGGCTCACCAATTGAAAACCCCCGGCTTTGCCGGGGGATGGTTATTGCAATCTAGGTGCCAGTCGGGCCGGGGGGGCGGGCATTGGCTATGCTGTGCGTTGTCAAAACCTGCCCCGCCTGCGCCCTATGCACCACATCACCTTCCGCTGCGACCCTGCGTTGATCGACCTCTTGCCGCGCCCAGTACCGGCCAAACAGACCTTACCCGGTTGGCTGCGGGCTATGCCGTCCAAGGCGTTCTCAGAGTTGCACGGACGCGACATCCGCACCGTCAAGCAGTGCCCGCCGTTTGTCGATGCCATGGGCCACGGCTTCATGGTGCTGCTGCCCTGCGATGTGCGGGTGGAGGGTGGCCGCTTTAGCTGGGACTGGGACTTGCCGCCGCTGGCGGTAGAAGCCCATCCGCGGGCACCGCTGAGCTTTCATGTCCCGGCGCAGCTGGCGGGCGCGCCGTTCCAGCAGGGCCAGGCCTCGGCCTTGAAGTTCAACAGCTTTTGGACCATTGAGCTGGAGCCGGGCTGGTCGCTGTTTGCCACCCATCCGGTGAACCGCGACGATCTGCCTTTTCGCCTGCTCACCGGCCTGGTGGATGCGGACCGGTTCAGCGATGCGGGCATCAACTTTCCCGCCATGTGGACCGCGCCGGATTTCAGCGGTGTACTGCCCAAAGGTACGCCCATCGCCCAGTGCTTTGCCGTGCCACGGGCCGCGCCCACGTTGGTGTTCGAGGCGTTTACGCCGGAGCGCACGGCCCGCTATGACGCGCTGGTGGGTGAGGTGCTGGCTACGCCGGGCATTTACCGCAAACGTTTTCGCGCCAAGCGCGGGGGCTCAGGCCAATAGTGCGCGCAGCGCGGCCAGATCCAGCCACAAGGCCCCGTGCGGGCTGGAGGTGAGGGCCTGGGCAATGCGGCCAAAAGTGTCGGGCCGCAAGCGGTAGGCCTGGCGGTAGGCCTGCATCGCGTCGGGCAGCTGGTCCAGCTCTTGCAGCGCGATACCCAGATTGACGGCGGCTTCGGCATGGCTGGGCTGGTGCTGCAATGCCGCTTGAAAAGCGGCCACCGCAGCGGGCAGGGCGCCCAGATCCTGCCGTACCACCCCCAACTGGAACCACGCGGCTGCATGCTGCGGATACGCTAGCACCAGGGCTTGCAGGACCTGGGCGGCGGCGGCCTGTTGGCCTTGCTCCAGCAACGTCAGCCCGTGTAAATAGGCTGGCTCAGCGCTGGCGGGGTGGCGCGCGGCAGCTTGTTCAAACAGGTGTGCCGCCCCGACCAGGTCGTCCCGTGCCCGGGCGATCTTGCCCGCCAGCAACAGGGCGGGCGGGTAGCCGGGCCGGGCCTGCAGGCTGTGCTGGATGTGGTGGTGGGCCGGTGCAGGCTGGCCGCTCTGCAGATGCAGCAGGGCCAATAACTGGTGGGCGGCGGGATCGTCCGGGCGTTGCCGCAGGATGTCGGCGCAGATGGCCATGGCGGCATCCGGCTGCTGGGCATTACAGGCGGCAATGGCGGCACCCATGGCCTGTTCGTAGGTGGGTTGCAAGGTGGCCTTAGAGTGGATTTATACGTAAAAATAGCTGCTAGCGCAGGTAGGATATGCGCTAGCAGCTATTTATTTAGGAGCAAGTAAAAATTCATGCCCCCTGAACCGTTTTACCCTTGGCGCTTTAGACCACTTTGGCGATGGACGCGCAGACGTAGTCGATGTTCTTGCTGTTCAGCGCGGCTACGCACATGCGGCCGGTATCCGTGCCGTACACGCCGAATTCTTCGCGCAGGCGCACCATCTGGTCCTTGCGCAGGCTGGAGTAGCTGAACATGCCGATCTGCTTCGTGATGAACGACATGTCTTGCTGTACACCGGCAGCCTTCAGGCCATCGACCAGCTTTTGGCGCATGGCCTTGATACGCACGCGCATTTCGCCCAGCTCGCCTTCCCACTGGGCGCGCAACTCGGGGGTGTTGAGCACCGTGGCCACCACGGTGGCACCGTGGATTTGCGGGTTGCTGTAATTGGTGCGGATGCAGATCTTGAGCTGGCTCAGCACGCGGCTGGCTTCTTCCTTCGACTCGCACAGCACCGTCAAGGCACCCACACGTTCGCCGTACAGGCTGAAGCTCTTGCTGAACGAGGTGGACACAAAAAAGCTCAGGCCGGCGGCCACAAACTTGCCGATGACCGCGCCGTCTTGCTCGATGCCGTAGCCAAAGCCCTGGTAGGCCATGTCTAGGAAAGGGGTGAGCTTGCGGGCCTTGACCACGTCGACCACCTGGTCCCACTGGGCGGCGGTGATGTCGTAACCCGTGGGGTTGTGGCAGCAGGCGTGCAAGACCACGATGGTGCCGGCCGCGGCAGCGTTCAGCGAGGCCAGCATGCCGGCGAAGTTCACGCCACGGGCGGCCGCATCGTAGTAGGCGTAGCTTTCCACTTCGAAACCGGCGTTCTGGAACAGCGCACGGTGGTTTTCCCAGCTCGGGTCGCTGATCATGACCTTGGCGTTGGGGCTGAGCTTCTTCAGGAAGTCAGCACCAATCTTCAGGCCGCCGGTGCCGCCAATGCCTTGCACGGTGACCGCACGGCCCGAGGTGACGGGCTCGGACTCGGCACCAAACACCAGGCCCTTGACCGCAGAGTCGTACGCCGCCACGCCGTCGATCGGTAGGTAGCCACGGGGCTTGGGCGCATCGGTCATTTGCTTTTCTACGGTTTGCACGCAGGCCAGCAAGGGTAGTTTGCCGTTGTCGTCGAAGTACACGCCCACGCCCAGGTTGACCTTGTTGGGGTTGGAGTCGGCATTGAATTGCTCGTTCAGGCCCAGAATCGGGTCGCGCGGTGCCATTTCGACGGCGGTAAACAGTGACATGGAAAAATCCTTTGGAGGTTGTCAATAGCGGCTTGCCCGCGTCCACGGGCAGCTTCGAATTTTAGCTGCCGTGGCGCGCGGCCCGGCAGGCCATTCGGTTGGATACTACGGTTTTAATAGCTGCCAGCGTAGGTTCTATATACGCTAGAGGCCAATTTGGTATGTATTTTTAGGGTGCTTGCGCGGTGCGGGAGAATCTGCCCATGCGCTACCTCCGCCTTTACGCCCAAACCCGCCGCCACCCGTCCGCCATTTTGCTGCTGGTGCAGCTGCTGGGGCTGGTGCTGTACCCGTTTATCGAGAACACCGACGCGGGCCGCATTGGTTTTGGCGCGTTTGGCATTGTGGTGCTGGCCATTACTACCCGCATGGTGCGCAGCACGCCGGGGCTGGCCTGGGTCAGCGTATGCATCGCGCTGCCGTCGATTGTGCTGCTGGCGCTGCAAGCTCTATACGGCATGCCGCACCTGCTGCCCTGGTCGGCCGGACTGGAGGCGGTGTTTTATTTCTACGCGGCTTTCAGCCTCATCGCTTACATGCTGGAAGACCACCGCGCCACCACCGACGAGCTATTTGCGGCAGGCGCCACCTTCACCCTGCTGGCCTGGGCGTTTACCTACTTGTTTGTGCTGGCCCAGGCGCTGCAGCCGGGCTGCTTTACTGCTGCGGTGAACGCCGACCAGCCGCGCACCTGGACGGAGCTGATGTTTTTGAGCTTTGCACTGCTGTCCAGCACCGGCATTGGCGACGTGATTCCCATCACCCCGCATGCGCGCTCGTTGGCCAGCCTGGAGATGTTTACCGGGGTCATCTATCTGGCCGCTGTGGTGTCGCGTTTGATTGGTTTAACCCTGCAGCCGCGCAAGTAAGCCTGTATTCCTATACAGTACACGGCTCACGCAGAGCCCCATGTGCGCCCTTAGGGCGACACAGGGGGCGCTGCGTAAGTCCTTAAGTATTTGGTTTTCCGTCGCTCTGGAAGCTTTGCCCATGACCGAAATCGTCTCTCTGTACCCTTCCACCTCGCCCGAGCAGCCCGAGGGCGAGTTCGTCAGCTTCCCTGGCTCGCCGTTCGAGCTGTTCATGCCGTACCCGCCCGCAGGCGACCAGCCCGAGGCCATTCGGCAACTGGTAGAAGGTGTGGGCGATGGCGAGGTGTTCCAGACCCTGCTGGGCGTGACCGGCTCCGGCAAAACCTTCACCATGGCCAACGTGATTGCCCGGCTGGGCCGCCCGGCCATCATTTTTGCGCCCAACAAAACCCTGGCGGCACAGCTCTACAGCGAGTTCCGCGAGTTCTTCCCCAAGAATGCGGTGGAGTATTTCGTCAGCTACTACGACTACTACCAGCCCGAGGCCTATGTGCCGCAGCGCGACCTGTTCATTGAGAAAGACAGCGCCATCAACGAGCACATCGAGCAGATGCGCCTGAGCTGCACCAAGAGCGTGCTGGAGCGGCGCGACGTCATCATCGTGGCCACGGTATCCGCCATCTACGGTATCGGCCAGCCCGAGGCCTACCACCAGATGGTGATGACGCTGCGCCACGGCGACAAGATGGGCCAGCGCGACGTGATTGCCCAGCTCATCCGCATGCAGTACCAGCGCAATGACATGGAATTCAGCCGTGGCAAGTTCCGAGTGCGCGGCGACACGATTGACGTGTTTCCGGCCGAGCATTCCGAGCTGGCCATCCGCATCGAGCTGTTTGACGACGAGATCGACAGCCTGCAGCTGTTTGACCCGCTCACGGGCCGCATCCGCCAAAAGATTCCGCGCTTCACCGTCTACCCCAGCAGCCACTACGTGACCCCGCGCGACAAGGTGCTGGCCGCCGTGGAAACCATCAAGATGGAGCTGAGCGACCGGCTCAAAGAACTGGTCGGCATGGGCAAGCTGGTGGAGGCGCAGCGGCTGGAGCAACGCACCCGGTTTGATCTGGAAATGCTCACCGAGATCGGCCACTGCAAGGGCATCGAAAACTACACCCGCCACCTCAGCGCCGCGCTGCCGGGCATGCCGCCGTCTACGTTGACGGACTACCTGCCCAAAGACGCGCTGATGTTTCTGGACGAAAGCCACATCCTCATAGGCCAGTTTGGCGGCATGTACAACGGCGATAGGGCGCGCAAAACTACGCTGGTGGAGTATGGCTTTCGCCTGCCCAGTGCGCTGGACAACCGGCCCCTGAAGTTCGAAGAATTCGAGACCAAGATGCGCCAGGCGGTCTTCGTTTCGGCCACGCCCGGCAACTGGGAGAAAGAACACACCGGCCAGGTGGTGGAGCAACTGGTGCGCCCCACCGGCCTGGTCGATCCGCAGGTGGAAGTGCGCCCCGCCACCCACCAGGTGGACGATGTGCTGCAAGAAATCCGCATCCGCGTCGAAAAAAGCGAGCGCGTCTTCATCACCACACTCACCAAGCGCATGGCCGAGCAATTGACCGACTACCTGACTGAAAACGGCGTGAAAGTGCGTTACCTGCACAGCGATGTGGACACGGTGGAGCGGGTAGAAATATTGCGCGACCTGCGCCTGGGCACCTTTGACGTGCTGGTCGGTATCAACCTGCTGCGGGAGGGACTGGACGTGCCCGAGGTCTCGCTGGTGGCGATTCTGGATGCCGACAAAGAAGGCTTCTTGCGCTCCGAGCGTTCGCTGATCCAGACCATTGGCCGCGCTGCCCGCAACCTGAATGGCCGGGCCATTCTGTACGCCGACAAGGTCACTGAATCGATGCGCAAGGCCATCGACGAGACCGAGCGCCGCCGCACCAAGCAAATCGCCCACAACCTGGAGCAGGGCATCACCCCGCGCAGCATCGTCAAGCAGGTGAAAGACCTGATCGACGGCGTGTACAGCGAAAAATCAGGCCGCGAAGCCGAAAAGCTGGCGCAAGACGCCATCCAACGCGCCAAAGTGGAAGACATGGGCGAAAAAGACATCGCCCGCGAAATCAAACGGCTGGAAAAGCTGATGCTGGAGCACGCCCGCAACCTCGAGTTCGAAAAAGCCGCCCGCGTTCGCGACCAGTTGGCGGTGCTCAAAACCCAGGCTTTTGGGGCATCGGGCCACGACAATATTGCCGTGGGAAACTAATCGTTCTAAAATAAGACCGATCAGTATGCTTACCCGACGAATTCGATAGGCTTCTCTGCTATAATTAGTTCTGACAATAAAAAACCAGAAGTTGAGGGTGGCTACCGTGATTTACACACGGAAGCACGCTGGAGGAAGCGGATCTAAGACTGTCTTAACGCAGTTTTAGTTCCATGTGTAACCCCAGTACTGCCTACAAGAGGCGCGCGGCCACCGTGCGCCCCATGGCCCACTAAAACAGGAGCTTGCGATGCGACTCACCACTAAAGGCCGTTTTGCGGTCACCGCCATGATTGATCTGGCCCTGCGCCAGAACAACGGCCCCGTCACGCTTGCGGCCATCAGCCAACGGCAACAAATCTCTCTCTCGTACCTGGAGCAACTGTTCGGCAAACTGCGCCGCCACGAGCTGGTCGAATCCACCCGTGGCCCCGGCGGCGGTTACACACTAGGCCGTAAAGCCACTGATATCACCGTGGCCGACATCATCGTCTCGGTCGATGAGCCGATGGATGCTACCCAGTGCGGCGGCAAAGAAAACTGTCTGGGCGAAGCCGGCCGTTGCATGACGCACGACCTGTGGGCCTCGCTGAACACCCGCATGGTCGAGTTTCTGGACTCGGTGAGCCTGCAAAAGCTGGTGGACGAGCAGCTCGCCAAGGGCGTGCAGATCGAAAGCAAGCCCATGGTCAAGCGCGCCATCTCCAGCATGCCTGTGGTCAAGCCCATACGTATTACCGGGCCGAATTCGGTGTTCGCCCTTGGCAATGTCTTTGCCAAGTCGTAATCCCTTAACCGCGCTTTTTAAAAGCCAGCCTTCACCCCAAGTTTCCGAGAGCTAGCCAATGGACACCCCACACTTCCCCATCTACATGGACTACAGCGCCACCAACCCCTGCGACGAGCGGGTGGTGGATGCCATGATTCCCTGGTTGCGCGAGCACTTCGGCAACCCCGCGTCGCGCAGCCATGCATGGGGCTGGGAGGCCGAAGCGGCGGTGGAAAAAGCCCGCGAACAGGTGGCGGCATTGATCGGTGCCGACCCGCGCGAAATCGTCTGGACCTCGGGTGCTACCGAGTCCAACAACCTGGCCCTCAAGGGTGCGGCGCATTTCTACAAGACCAAGGGCAAACATATCATCACGGTCAAGACCGAGCATAAAGCCGTGCTCGACACCTGCCGTGAGCTGGAGCGTCAGGGTTTTGAAGTCACTTACCTGGATGTGCAGGCCGATGGCCTGGTCGATCTGGAAGCTTTCAAGGCCGCCATCCGCCCCGACACCATTCTGGCAAGCGTGATGTTCGTAAATAACGAAATCGGCGTGATCCAGGACATCGCCGCCATCGGTGCCATCTGCCGCGAAAAGGGCGTGATTTTCCACTCCGATGCCGCGCAAGCCACGGGCCGCGTCGAATTCGATTTATCGATAATGCCTGTCGATTTGATGAGCTTGACCTCGCACAAAACCTACGGTCCAAAAGGCATCGGTGCGCTCTTCGTGCGCCGCAAGCCGCGCATCCGCCTGGAAGCGCAAATGCACGGCGGTGGCCATGAGCGCGGCATGCGTTCCGGCACACTGCCCACGCACCAGATCGTCGGCATGGGCGAGGCCTACCGCATTGCCAAGGAAGAAATGGCCCTGGAAAACGTCCGTATCCAAGCCTTGCACGACCGCATGTTGGCCGGTTTGAAAGACGTGGAGCAGGTGTTCATTAACGGTCACGAAACGCAACGTGTGCCACACAACCTGAACATGAGCTTTAACTACGTCGAAGGCGAGTCTTTGATCATGGGTATCAAGGGATTGGCGGTTTCCAGCGGTTCGGCGTGCACATCCGCCAGCCTGGAACCCAGTTACGTGTTGCGCGCCCTGGGCCGCAGCGATGAGCTGGCCCACAGCAGCCTGCGCATGACTATTGGCCGCTGGACCACCGAAGCCGACATCGACTACGCGGTCGATACCATCAAGGTCAACGTGGCCAAGCTGCGCGACCTGAGCCCTTTGTGGGAAATGTACCAAGATGGTATTGATATCAGCACCATCCAATGGTCCGCACATTGATTTGAATTGAAGAGGTAAAACACCATGGCTTATTCTGAAAAAGTGGTTGACCACTATGAAAACCCCCGCAACGTTGGCTCGTTTGAAAAAGGCGACGACAGCGTAGGAACCGGCATGGTCGGTGCACCGGCTTGTGGCGACGTGATGAAGCTGCAAATCAAGGTCAACCCCGTCACTGGTGTGATCGAAGATGCGCGTTTCAAGACCTACGGCTGCGGCTCGGCTATCGCGTCCAGCTCACTGGTCACCGAATGGGTTAAGGGCAAAACCTTGGACGAAGCGGCGGCCTTGAAAAACAGCCAGATCGCCGAAGAACTGGCGCTGCCCCCGGTCAAGATCCACTGTTCCATCCTGGCCGAAGATGCCATCAAGGCTGCGGTTAGCGACTACAAGCAAAAACACGCTGCGGCGGCTGCCCTGGTTCACTGAACATGGCTGTCACGCTGACTGAGGCCGCTGCCCGGCATGTCACCCGCTACTTGGCCAAACGCGGCAAGGGCGTGGGCGTGCGTCTGGGTGTCAAAACCACGGGTTGCTCGGGCCTGGCTTACAAGCTGGAGTATGTGGATGAATTCGCCCCCGAAGACGCGATTTTCGAAGGCCATGGCGTTAAAGTGCTGGTCGATCCGAAAAGCCTGGCCTATATCGACGGCACGCAACTCGATTTCGTGCGGGAGGGCTTGAACGAAGGCTTCAAGTTTGAAAACCCGAACGAACGCGACAAATGTGGGTGCGGAGAGAGCTTCCGAATCTAGGCTTTCCGCACCCGCCACCAACCGCCCGAGCCAAGCAACCTGCTTGCCGCGGCGGTTTTTTCTTGGTAGCCATGAACCTTCAATCCAACGACTTCGCGCTGTTTGACGTCCCCGTGCAGTTCACGCAAGACCATGCCGCCATGCAAACCCGCTGGCAGGCCTTGCAGCGCGAGGCGCATCCGGACCGCTTTGCCGCCCAGGCCGGTGCGGCACAGCGCGTGGCCATGCAGTGGTCGGTGCGCATCAACGAAGCCTGGGCGCGGCTGAAAGACCCGCTCAAGCGCGCAGCCTACCTGTGCGAGCTCCATGGCGCGCCCATCCAGGCTGAAAATAACACTGCCATGCCCATCGCATTCTTGGTGCAGCAGATGGAGTGGCGCGAGGCCCTCGACGATGCCAATAGCGCAGCTGTTTTGGAAGCCTTGAACGCGCAAGTGCTGCAAGCCCGCCGCGAAGGCCTGGCCCAATGCGCGCAGCTGCTGGACGAGGCCAAAGACTACGCCGCCGCCGCCCAGCAGGTCCGCGCGCTGATGTTCATCGAGCGCTTTGCCCGCGACGTGGACGATGCTATCGACCGCCTGTGACAATCGACGAATAACTTCCTACTTCCCATGGCGCTCCTCCAAATTTCTGAACCCGGCCAGTCGCCCGACCCGCACCAGCGTCGCCATGCCGTCGGCATCGACCTCGGCACCACCCATTCCCTGGTCGCCACGGTGCGTAGCGGCGAAGCCGTGTGCCTGCCCGACGACCAGGGCAGGGTGATCCTGCCCAGCGTGGTGCGCTATCTGGCGGGCGACAAACGCCAGATCGGCCATGACGCACTCGCCGCCCAGGCTAGCGACCCCGAAAATACCATCGCCTCCGTGAAGCGTTTCATGGGCCGCGGCCTGGCCGACATCGCCCAGCGCGAAAAGCTGCCCTATGTCTTCATCGACAAACCCGGCATGGTCGGCCTGCACACGGCGCATGGCGAGAAATCGCCGGTCGAAGTCAGCGCCGAGATCCTGGCTACCCTGCGTTTCCGTGCCGAAGACAGCTTTCTGGACGACGTGTACGGTGCGGTCATCACCGTGCCCGCCTACTTCGACGATGCCCAGCGCCAGGCTACCAAGGACGCAGCACAACTGGCCGGGCTGAACGTACTGCGCCTGATCAACGAGCCCACGGCCGCGGCCATCGCTTACGGGCTGGACAACGGCAGCGAAGGCATTTACGCGGTGTACGACCTGGGTGGCGGCACCTTCGATATCAGCATCCTCCGCCTGAGCCAGGGCGTGTTCGAGGTGATTGCCACCGGCGGCGACGCTGCCCTGGGCGGCGACGACTACGACCGCGCCCTGGCCGACTGGGTACTGGCCCAAACCGGTCAGCAGGCCGTATCCGCATCCGACAAGGTGGCGCTGAACGCCGCAGCGCGGGCTTGCAAGGAAGCGCTGTCTGCTACGGATTTAGTAGCTATCCGTGCAGATCTATCAAGCGCTAGCATCGGATTTAACGTTAAAAAATCAGACTTTGAAGCCGCCACCGCACACCTCACCACCCGCACCATGGCCGCAGTGCGCAAGGCGCTGCGCGATGCCAGGTTGGGCGTAGACGAAGTGCAGGGCACGGTGATGGTGGGCGGCTCCACCCGCATGCCGCAAATCCAGCGCGCCGTGGCCGACTTCTTTGGCCGCGCGCCGCTCACCAACCTGAACCCCGACGAAGTCGTCGCCCTGGGTGCCGCCATCCAGGCCAACCAGCTGGCGGGCAATCGGTCGGTAGATGGGGCAGGGGACTTGCTGCTGCTGGACGTGATTCCGCTGTCGTTGGGCATTGAAACCATGGGCGGCCTGGTCGAGCGCATCGTGCCGCGCAACCAGACCATCCCTACGGCGATGGCGCAAGATTTCACCACTTACCAGGACGGCCAGACGGCGTTGGCCTTGCACGTGGTGCAGGGCGAGCGCGACCTGGTGGCCGACTGCCGCAGCCTGGCCCGTTTCGAGCTGCGCGGCATCCCGCCCATGGCCGCTGGTGCCGCGCGCATCCGAGTCACCTTCACGGTGGATGCCGACGGCCTGCTCAGCGTAGCCGCGAAAGAGCAGGGCAGTGGCGTGGAAGCGCAGATCACCGTCAAGCCCAGCTACGGCCTGAGCGACGAGCAGATTGCCCAGATGCTGCAAGACAGCTTCCACACCGCCGCCCAAGACATGCAGGCCCGCGCCTTGGTCGAAGCCCGAGTGGATGCCGACCGCATGCTGCTGGCCACCCAGAGTGCGCTGGCAGCGGATGCCGATTTGTTATCTGCAGACGAGCTGTCCACCATCGAAGCCTTGCGGGCCGAGCTGGTCCAGGCCAAGCTACTTACCGATGCCAAGCTGGTCGAAGCCGTTACCAAAAAACTGGCCGATGGCACCGAAGCCTTCGCCGCCGCCCGCATGAACAGGGGTATCCAGCACGCCCTGTCTGGCAAGAACATCGAGACCCTCTGATATGCCCATCATCAAAATCCTGCCCCATCCCGAATATTGCCCGCAAGGTGCCGAGATCAGCGCGCCCGCCGGCACCTCGATCTGCGAAGCCATGCTGGACAACCACATCAACATCGAGCACGCCTGTGACATGAGCTGCGCTTGCACCACCTGCCACGTCATCGTGCGCGAGGGTTTTCAGTCGCTGGGCGAGCTGGACGAAAATGAAGAAGACCTGCTGGACCGCGCCTGGGGTCTGGAGCCGCAGTCGCGTCTGGGTTGCCAGGCGTTCCTGAGCCAGCAAGACGTGACTGTGGAAATCCCCAAATATACGGTGAACCACGCCAAAGAACTCCATTGATAAAAACGGCCGCTAGCGCAGGTGATGCCTGCACGAGTAGCTATTAAAAAGATAGTTTATGCGCCAAATTATTCTGGATACCGAAACCACCGGCCTGTCGGCAGCGGGCGGTGACCGTATTCTGGAAATCGGCTGCGTCGAGCTGCTCAACCGCAAGCTCACCGGCCACCATTTCCACCGCTACATCAACCCCGAGCGCGACAGCCATGAAGACGCGCTGCGGGTGCACGGCATCACCACCGAGTTCCTGCGCGACAAGCCCAAGTTTGCCGAGATCGTGGACGCATTTTTGGCCTACTGCACTGACGCCGAGCTGGTCATCCACAACGCCGCGTTCGACGTCGGCTTTCTGAACAAAGAGCTGGAGCGTCTGGGCAAGCCGCCGCTGAAGCATTTTGTCAGCGGCGTGATCGACACCCTGGCCATGGCCAAGGAGCTCTACCCCGGCAAGCGCAATTCTCTCGATGCCCTGTGCGACCGGTTGGAAGTGGACCGTTCGGGCCGCGGCGTGCATGGCGCTTTGCTGGATGCCGAGCTGCTGTCGCAGGTCTACATCAACCTTACCCGTGGCCAGGATGCGCTGCTGATTGACGTGGGCGATGAAGACGCCAACGTGGCGACTGTGCCGCAGATGGACTTGAGCGGCTTTGTGCTGCCCGTACTGCATATCAGCGAAGAAGAGGCCGCTGCCCACCAGGACTTGCTGAAACAACTCGATAAATCGAGCGGCGGCAAGACGGTCTGGCGAATCCTTGAAAAAGATGTTGTATAATCTGTGGCTTACCTGATAGCGATTAAAAATCGCAGTCCAACAAATATCAGGGCGATTAGCTCAGGGGTAGAGCACTGCATTCACACTGCAGGGGTCGCAAGTTCGAAACTTGCATCGCCCACCAATTAAAGCCTTCCAAGTCATTGATTTGGAAGGCTTTTATCGTTGTGTACCCATGCTGGGGCCCGCTCGGACTCCATGCCGTGCAGAGTCACGCGAATGCGGAAAACGCGCTGATTAAATTCTGATTTTGGTTATCCGCAACCACCAAGTACGCCAATGTTGGATTGCTTTTCAATGCGGCCGTCCAGTTCGCCGTGGTGGTGTCTGTTGGACTGCCTGCCAAGCTTGTGTACTCGCCCGAGGCAACTGCCAACTGGCTGCTGGTAACCGGCACTCCGGTTTCCGTTGCACCTAGTAAATCCGCCAAATTGGATTGGGAAGTATCCACAGAAACGCCCGTACCGGCTTGTAAATACGAGTTCAGCAGGCCAGCAGCGGTATGGGTGGCAGGTGTTCCTGCTGCTGTGCCAAACGATGCAATGATGGAGGCATTATTGGACTGTTGTATGGCCGAATCCGTCAACTGGCCGAGACCCGTGATCGCGCTGCTCGCCGCATAGGGCGAGCCAAAACTGCTGGGTGTCGGTCCTGATATGGCTGCCATGGTGGATGCATTTTCTGTCCGCAGCCACTATTTTTCAAGCACCTTTACACCCCAAGTCGACTCCCCAAGCCGAGGTCCAGGCGCTTGCAAAACTGCCATTTTTCGGCTTTTAAGTCCACTGGATCAAAGCAATTGGTACCAGCCGCCAGGTGTTTTTTTTATCCGCATGCGCTGCGGCCATACCCGCAGTAAAGATTGCTTTACAAACGATAACCGCCCCTAGAATTCCGAAAATTCTAGGGACTCTGCCAGGGTCTCGTTCGCTACGTCCGACGTAGCATTTCTTTGCAATTCACCCCATGACCTTATTGAATGTGCTGGTCCTTGCGTTTGTGCAAGGCATCTGCGAACTGCTTCCAGTGTCCAGCTCGGCCCACGTCATCATGGCAGAAAAGTTGATGGGCCTGGACCCCACCTCTCCCGAAATGACGCTTTTGTTGGTGATGCTACACACGGGCACCATGTTCGCGGTGATTGTGTACTTTTGGCGTACTTGGCGCAGTACCTACTTCGCATCGGCCCAGGCCTTGCGGACCAACGGCCTTCATTTAGTGGTGGCCACCGTATTGACCGGCATCGTCGGTTTGACGCTGCTGCAAACCATCAAACACCTGTATGCCGCGAACAACCCGGCCTTTGAGATCGAACACTTATTTGGCAACCCGCAGATCATGGCGGCCGGGTTGGCCGTTACCGGACTGTTGATTTTGGTCTCGGCCTTTGGCAACACCCGCAAAGGCGATACCGGTGGCCCACTGACCGTGCGCAGTGCGGGCGTGGTGGGGGCGGTGCAGGGCATTTGCCTGCCGTTTCGTGGCCTGTCGCGTTCGGGTGCCACCATTTCCACCGGGCTCGCCCTGGGCGTGTCGCGGGCGCGGGCGGAAGCGTTCAGCTTTGCATTGGCCGTGGTGCTGACCCCGGCCGTCATCGTGAAGGAAGGCTACCGCTTTTTAAAGACCCCCCTGGCCAGTGGTGCCGGTGCTAGCGTGCTGCACCTGCTGGTGCCAAGCCTGTTGGGCATGGCGATGAGCTTTGTGGCGGGCTTGCTGGCCTTGCGCTGGCTTTCCAGTTGGCTGGCGCACGAGCGTTGGTATCTATTTGGTATTTATTGCCTGCTAGCGTCCATGGTCGTGTTTTTTGTCGGCTGAAGACGCTGCGCCACAGCTGCCCGAAACCAAGCCCTATGCCTGGTTGCAGTGGGTTCGGTACTACCTGGACTTGTTCGGATTGCGAGACAAGGGCTTGCTCTTGTTGGGTGGCCTGGTCTTGGTTGGCTGGGTGAATGCTGGTATTTACAAGGTGCAGCCAGACGAGCAAGGCGTGGTGCTTCGTTTCGGCAAATATATCGAGACTACCGGCCCGGGTTTGCATTACCACTGGCCTTACCCTGTAGAGACGATTTTGCTGCCCAAGGTCACGCAGGTGAACCAGTTGCAGCTAGGCGACAGCACTGCGGCCAAGGAGGGCGAGGATTCCCATGTGCGCCAAATGCTGACAGGGGACGAAAACATCGTGGAAGCCGAGTGCGCAGTGTTCTGGCGCATCAAGGATGCAGGGCAGTTTTTGTTCCGCATCAACAACCCCGAAGCGGCGGTGAAGATCGTGGCCGAGAGCGCGTTGCGCGAGATCATTGGCCGCACGCCCATCCAGGCGGCCATGTCCGATAAGCGCCAGCAAATCGGCGACCAGACACGCGAATTGCTGCAAAACCTCTTGGACAGGCAAAATTCGGGCATATTGATCACCCAGGTGCAGTTGCAGCGGGTAGATCCTCCTGCCGCAGTGATTGACGAGTTCAATGATGTGCAACGTGCCCGTGCCGACCAGGAGCGGGCCCGCAACGAGGCCGATGCGTATTCCAACGACATCATTCCGCACGCGCGCGGAGAGGCATCGCATATCCAGCAAGAAGCCGAGGCCTACAAAAGCCAGGTGGTGAACCTGGCCCATGGCGAGGCGCAAAGCTTTTTGTCGGTGTACCAAAGCTATGCCAAGGCCAAAGACGTGACAGCGTGGCGCCTGTACCTTGAGAGTGTGGACGAGGTGCTGAAGAAGGCCAGCAAGGTCATCATCGACACCTCGGGCAAAGGCGTGTCGGGTGTCGTTCCTTACATGCCCCTGGCCGAGAAAGACAAGCCCCGCGTGGTGGAGGTGGTCAAGTGAGTGCCCGGTTGCCCCGAACCCGTACGATGCTGGTGCTGGCTGCCTTGTTTTTGCTGTGGCTGGTGTCGGCCTCCACCTATTCGATCAGCGAGACACAGCAGGCCTTGATTGTGCGGGTAGGTAAACCGATTGCCGTGGTCTTCACCCCGGGCCTGGGTTTCAAGCTGCCGTTGATGGATTCGGTGGTGACCTACGACAAGCGTTTGCTAACGTTGGAGCCGCCGGCCGAGCAGGTGATTCTGGGTGACCAAAAGCGGCTGGAGGTGCAGACCTACACCCGCTACCGTATCGATGACCCGCTGCGCTTCTACCAGTCGCTGCGCACTTTGGAGCAGGCCAACCCGCAGTTGACGCAACTGGTGAGTTCGTCCT
This sequence comes from Rhodoferax sp. RT5P35, assembly GCF_056521385.1. NCBI lineage: Bacteria > Pseudomonadati > Pseudomonadota > Betaproteobacteria > Burkholderiales > Comamonadaceae > Rhodoferax > Rhodoferax sp. RT5P35. The sequence continues at coordinate 25,820 of NZ_JBWMAX010000016.1, forward strand.
TGCGCAAAGAACTGGGGCAGGTGATGCTGCGATCACTGTTGTCGCAAGAGCGCACCCGCATCGTGGAACACATCCAGAAAGAGGTGCAAGAAAAAGCCCGCTCCCTGGGGATTGAAGTGTCAGAAGTGCGCTTTCACCGTGCCGATCTTCCGCTGGAGACCAGCCAGGCAATCTACAACCGCATGAAGTCCGAGCGCCAGCGTGAAGCCAAGGAGCTGCGCGCCCAGGGGTTCGAATGGGCGCAGGAAATTCAGGCCAAGGCCGATCGGGAGCGTACTGTGATTTTGTCTGAGGCGCAGCAGCAGTCTAAAATTATCCGTGGCGAGGCAGATGCGCAAGCCAGTGACATATTGGCCAGTGCGTTCCAGAAAGATCCCTCGTTTTACCGGCTGTACCGGTCTTTGCAGACCTACCGGCAGGCCCTGGCGGACGCGGGCCCGACCATCGTGCTGTCGCCCGATACCGAGTTCTTGCGCAACCTGAAATTCGGCCCTGGCCTGTCGACTGCAGCTCAAAAGTAGGGGCATATTGCGCTAGCCATGGACCCGGATAGTTTTCTCCACTACGCCGATCTGGCGCTGAAGAGTGCCTTCGTTGATCTGTTGCTGAGCGGAGACAACGCGGTGATGATTGCCATGGCGTGCCGATTTTTACCTGCTCCCCAGCGGCGGCAGGCCCTGTTGTTTGGTACGGTGTGCGCTATCGTTTTACGTCTGCTGCTGGGCACCGTGGCTGGGCTGTTGTTGGCTGTGCCCTATGTGAAGCTGGTCGGCGGTGTGGCGCTGGTAGCTATTGCAATCAAGCTTTTGGTGGTGGACCAAGCTGCCGATGAATCTTCGGATCCGAGCTTGCAGACTGCCGGATTCTGGCCGGTTTTTGGTGTCATCTTGCTCGCCGATCTGGTGATGGGTATCGACAACGTCGTCGGGCTGGTGGCCGTATCGCAGGGCAGTATGGGGGTGTTAGCGATCGGTTTGATGCTGAGCGTGCCCCTGCTGATGTATGGCAGCATGTTTGTCATGGACGTGCTGGGCCGTTATCCGCAGTGGGTGCTGGCCGGTGGGGTGGTGATGGGCTGGTTTGCCGGGGATATCGCCGTGGGCGACCCCACAGTGTCGGGATGGGTGTTGGCGCAGGCACCGTTTCTGGCGGATGTGGTGCCGTTGTTGGCGGCCGCTTTTGTTTTTGCCGAGAGCTACATTATTTCAGGGCAAAAGCAAGTGCTGGCTGCGCGACGCCCACACACGGTGCTGGCGACCCCGGTGCGGTGTGTTGCACAGGTAGCCCAAATCACCAACTCAAGCCCGCCGACAGAATTGCCCAAAAATAAACTGTATTGGAACTGGCGCAGTCTGCAAATGGCCGGAGGCGGTCTGGCGGGTGCCGCCTTATTGGGCTTGGCGTACGCTGAATTGCCGCTGTACACCGGATCGGATGCACTGCGCCGCTATGACTGCAACGCGCCTGCCGGGGCGGTGGTGTACTACCGCCCCGGCAGTGGCATGCTGATCATGGGTTCCCAGTTGAACAGCGCAACAGGCATGGTTTCCAATAACCAAGTTGACTGGGGTGACAGCCGTGCATCGCGTACCGCGTTGGGTTTCGCACCGCCCACGGCATTGGGCAATGTAGGTCCGACAGCGATAACGCTCAACGGCGGCGCATTTTCTGCAACCCGTTGCGTTGCGCATTGAACTTATAGCGCTCCGATGTGGATGACGATCATGGACAGGTTGTCGCCGGTACCGCGTGCCCGGGTGCGCGCTGTCTCCATCAACAACACGGTCGCTTCCTTTGGCGGCATGCTGCATAGCACCTCGCCGAGCTCGCTCTCGGAAAAGTAATGCCAAACGCCGTCGCTGCAGGCCATGATCACATCGCCGGGGCGCACCTGCGGCAGGATATGGATGTCTACCGGCGGGTCGGCTTCGGTACCTAAGCAGCCGAGCAAAATGTTGGAGTCAGGATGGCTGTTGGCTTCCTCGGGGGTGATTTCACCGCGTTCTACCAAGGTTTGCACATAAGAGTGGTCCAGCGTGCGCTTCACCAATTGGGTTTGGTGGTAGTGGTAGATGCGTGAGTCGCCAGTGTGGGCCCAGAAGCATTGGCCTGATGGTTGGATGACGAACAGCGCTGCCGTGCTGTGGGGCTCTTCTTCGGCCGAGATGGCGGTGAGCTTGATGACCAGGTGGGCTTCTTCGATGATGTGCTTGAGCATGCTGGGTGCATCGTCGGTGTAAGGGTCGAAGCGTTCAAATAGTTGCTTGGCCGTCATCATCACTTGGTCTGAGGCTTTGCGCCCGCCGCTGCGTCCGCCCATGCCGTCGGCTACCACGCCCAGGATGCAGCCGTTGACGCGCGCATGGCTGATCAACGTCAGCTGGTCTTGTTGGTAGTCACGATCGCCTTTGTGCAGGCCCGTAGAAGCGGTGATTTTGAAACCTGGGGTCATGGTGCAATGCTTTGCTGGTGGTTGGCGCAAAAGACGCGGCTCATAATGGCGAACGCCAGTTTATCCCTAGCGGCTTGCCTCTCTACCTAGACCACTGCCTTGACTGCCAATCTCCATTCCCCTGAACGCCAACTGATAGAACTGCGCATGGAGCATGCCGATCTGGATGCCACGATCGACTACCTGGTCGAACACAAGCCACTGGATGAATTGATGTTGCAGCGTCTGAAAAAACGCCGCTTGGCCCTGCGCGACAAAATTTCGCGCCTGGAAATCTCTTTAGATCCCAAAGAGCCCGCTTGATGGACCTGCAAAGCCAGGTGCGCGAGGCGTTTGCGCCGCAGGGCGCGTTAGCCCGCACGGCCGAACACTTCCAGCCCCGGCAAGGGCAATTAGACATGGCATTGGCGATTGGCCGCACCATAAAAGAGGGCGGTGTACTGGTGGTAGAGGCGGGCACCGGGGTAGGCAAGACCTTTGCCTACCTGGTCCCGGCGCTGCTCAGCGGCGAGCGGGTGCTGCTGTCTACCGCCACCAAAACCCTGCAGGACCAGCTTTTTGGCCGCGACCTGCCCGGTTTGTTGAAAGCCCTGGGTTTGCCACTCCGCACCGCACTGCTGAAAGGGCGGAGTAGTTATTTGTGCCTGCACCGCCTGGGCCAGGCCCGCTCGGACCAGCACCATTTCGAGCGGCCTGTGCTGCAAACCTTGGCCGATATCGAGCAATGGGCGCAGGCGACTCGCAGCGGGGACCTGGCAGAGCTATCGGATCTGGATGAACGCTCGCCCCTGGTGCCGCTGGTCACCTCGACCCGAGAGAACTGCCTGGGTGCGCAATGTCCGCAGTTTCGCGCCTGCCATGTCAATTTGGCGCGGCGCGAAGCCCTGGCGGCCGATGTGGTGGTGCTGAACCACCATGTATTTTTTGCCGATCTGGCGGTGCGCGAATCGGGGATGGCCGAGCTGTTGCCTACCGCGCGTATCGCCATCTTTGACGAGGCGCACCAGCTCAATGAAACCGGTGTGCAGTTTCTGGGTACCCACCTCAGCACCGGGCAATGGCTGGACTTTGCCCGCGACGTACTGGCGATAGGCATGCAGCAGGCACGGGGTTTAGTGGATTGGCAACAGGTGGTGTTGGTGCTGGAGCGGGCCGTGCGCGAGTTACGCCTGGTGGTCGGAAAGCTGCCCGCGGGCAGCAAACTGCGCTGGTCTGGCGTGGCACCCGATGGCGTTCCGGAGGCCTTGTGGAGCGATGCCATGGCGGAGGTGGTGGGGGCCTTGCAGCAAGCAATTGTGGCGCTGGATACCGTCACTGAGTTGGCCCCCGACTTTGTGCGCCTGCATGCGCGGGCCGTGGGTTTGGCCGAACGTGTGCAGCAGTTTGCCCAAGCTTGCGAACCGGCATCGGTGCGCTGGCTGGATGTGGGCCAGCAGTTGCGCCTGACCGAATCGCCACTCGACATTGCCCACGCAGTGCAAACCCGGTTGCTCCCACCCACCGAGGGTGCGCAGGCCAAATCGTGGATTTTTACCTCGGCAACTTTGGGCGACGACGCGCGCCTGGGCTGGTTTACCGAGCGCTGTGGCCTGCAGGATGCCACTTGTCTGCGGGTCGAGAGTCCGTTTGACTACGCCACGCAAGCCGCGCTGTATGTACCGCGCCATCTGCCCAAGCCTAGTGACCCGTTGCACAGCGCGCAGGTTGCAGCATGGGCCGCGGTGGCCGTTCGGCAACTGGGCGGACGCACGATGGTGTTGACTACCTCGCTGCGCGCCTTACGCACCATTGGTGACAGTTTGCAGATCGCATTTGCAGGCAGCACAGAGATCGAGGTTCTGGTGCAGGGCCAATGGCCCAAGCGCCGCTTGATGGAGCGTTTGCGCCAGGGCGGTGCGGATGGCATGCCGGGTTGCGTGCTGGTGGCATCTGCCTCATTTTGGGAGGGGGTGGATGTGCCGGGCGAGATGTTGCAGCTGGTCATCATCGATAAGCTGCCGTTTCCGGCACCCAATGACCCGGTGGTGGAGGCGCGCACCCAGCGCATCGAGGCAGAGGGCGGTAGCCCTTTTATGGATTATTTTGTTCCCGAGGCCGCGGTGGCCTTGAAGCAAGGTGCTGGCCGCCTGATACGGCATGAGTCCGACCGGGGGGTGCTGGTGGTCTGCGACACCCGGCTGGTGGCCATGGGCTATGGCAAGCGCATCCGGGCCGCGTTGCCGCCCATGCGGACACTGAAAACCGATGCCGAGTTTCAGGAGGCCCTGAAAGCTTTACAAGGACTTGGATCGATTACCACACCTTCCACCACGGCGAATCCTTGGTCTTGAAGCCGCTGGCGGTGTACTGGCTATTGGGGTAGTTGATGGCTAACACCCGTTGGGTGTCGTCACGCAACTGCGTCATGCCAAGGGCTTCGTACGACTTCACCATGATGTAGAGGCCTTCTTCCAGTGCAGGCACATTGCTGTAGTCGGCCAGTGCTGCCTGGGCACGGTTTATGGCCGCCACATACGCACCCCGGCTGTAATAGTAGCGCGCCACATGCACCTCGTACTGCCCCAGCGAGTTCACGATGTACACCATGCGCTGGCGAGCATCTGGTGTGTAGCGTGAGTCGGGGAAGCGGGTACTCAGTTCTTTGAAGGACTCAAACGACTCCTTGGCCGCTTTTTGATCCCGTTCGGACAGGTCTTGTCGGCTCAAGAATGAAAACAAGCCGAGGTCTTCGTTGAAGTTGATGATGCCTTTGAGGTACAGCGCGTAATCCAGCGCAGAACTGGACGGATGGAGCTTGATAAAGCGGTCGAGTGTTGCCAGCGCCTGGGCCTTGTCGCCGGTTTTGTAATAGGCGTAAGCTTTTTCCAGCTGCGCTTGCTGGGCCAGTGGTGTGCCGGCGGCACGGCCTTCGAGCTTTTCAAACAAATTGACGGCCTTATCGTAGGCCCCAGAATTCATCTCGTCCTTGGCCTCCGAATAAATCTTGTTCGGGCTCCAGCCAACGGTTTTGTCTGCTTCCACCGTAGCGCAGGCGGACAAGACCGCTACAAGACCGACCGTCAGAAGGCTGGGGAACACCGATAATCTAGAACGAAACATCTCAGGCTACTTTCTTGAAACTAAGCAATTCGATTATATCGACCGACCCCGCAGGCGAAGAGTTTGCCGAAAACGCTCCGGACATTGCGGAATCCGGCCTCGATTCTGTTTTGGAGAGCGAGCTGCGCCCCCTCACCATCACCGAGGCCCAGCATGGCGGGCGGCTGGACCGCGCGCTGGTCGACCTGGTGCCCGAATTCTCGCGCAGCTATCTGCAACAGCTGATTGAGTCCGGGGCGGTGACCTTGCAGGGCCGTCTGGCCACTAAGCCGTCGGCCAAGGTGCGGGCCGGCGAGGTGGGTGCTATCGAGTTGCGCCCCACCTTGCAAAGCAAGGCTTTCAAGCCAGAAGCGATGGCGCTCGATGTGGTGTTTGAAGACGAACACCTGCGCGTCATCCACAAGCCCGCCGGGCTTGTGGTGCACCCCGCACCTGGCAACTGGAGCGGCACCTTGCTCAATGGGTTGCTGGCGCGGGATGTACAGGCCCAGATGCTGCCCCGGGCTGGTATTGTCCACCGCTTGGACAAAGACACCAGCGGTCTGATGGTGGTGGCGCGCACCCGGGCGACCATGGATGCCTTGGTAACCCTGATTGCGGCGCGTGAGGTGAGTCGCCAATACCTGGCCTTGGCGCACAAGCCCTGGGCTGGTCCGGCCCACCGCACCGTAGATCTGCCGATTGGCCGCGACCCGCGCAACCGGCTGCGCATGGCCGTGGTGGATCTGGCAGTGCAGGGAGGTAAAACCGCCCGGACCGATGTTGCCTTGCTGCATAACTTCGACCAGGGCTGCTTTGTGCGCTGCACCCTGCACACCGGTCGTACCCACCAGATACGCGTGCACATGGCTACTGCTGGACACCCCCTGGTGGGCGACGGGGTGTATGGAGGAACCCCGGCGGCGGGACTGGCGCGGCAGGCCTTGCATGCGACGCAATTGGCATTTGTGCACCCCATTACCGGCGAGGCATTGAAATTCCATGCGCCGTTGCCTGCTGACATGCGTGCTGCGTTGGCCGAGTGGGGTCTCAGTTACAATGGCTAAAAGCGTTTTGAAGCTCAGGCAGCAGTTCTGACGCTCGCCGGTTTTTGCAACACCCTGTGCACAGAGCTGAGGGCTGGCTGCAATTCGAAACCCACGCTGTCGATTTTGTGCAGTCCCAGGCACGTTTTCCCGGAATATTGAACCACCATGAACACGGCAGAGGCCAAGCGCGTCCTCGAAGCTGCGCTGATTTGCGCGCAGCAGCCCTTGCCTGTGCGCGATATGCGGGTGCTGTTTGAAGACGCCCTGGCTGCAGATACCGTGAAAGCAATGCTGCTGGAGCTGCAAAACGATTGGGCCCAGCGCAGCGTCGAGTTAGTGCAGGTAGCCAGCGGCTGGCGTTTTCAAAGCCGACCCGAAATGCGCGAGTACCTGGACCGCTTGCATCCCGAAAAACCCCCGCGTTACAGCCGTGCCACGCTGGAAACCTTGGCCATCATTGCCTACCGCCAGCCCGCCACACGGGGTGACATGGAGGAAATCCGTGGTGTCACCATCAGCGCCATGATCATCAAGCAGCTGGAAGACAGGGGCTGGATCGAAGTGATTGGCCACCGCGAAACCGTGGGCCGCCCGGCCTTGTTTGCCACCACCCGGCAGTTTTTGGACGATTTAGGTCTGTCATCGCTAGACCAATTGCCACTGGCCGACGACCCTGTGCAGCGTGCCGAATTGCTGGCATCGCTGACCCGCACCGAAGAGCCCACCCTGGTGGAGCTTGCCCCCATTCCTCCTAGTTTTCCCATTTCCCCGATTTTCCCCGAGGGGCCTGTCGATACGGTGGCAGCCCCGATAACCGAGATACCCCATGAACATCCCTGAAGAATCTACGCCGCTGCCCACCCCCCTTTTGAAGACCGAGGAGGGCAACCGCTTTCTGGATGTGGTGTCTGGTCAGTTCGATGCCGACGAAGAGGTGGCGGACCTGGCACCTGCCAAGCGGGTACTGCTGCCCCAGGCCGAAAGCCCCAAGCTGCACAAGGTGCTGGCCCAGGCCGGTATGGGTTCGCGCCTGGAGATGGAGCAGCTTATCCTGGAGGGCCGTATCTCGGTCAACAACGAGCCCGCCCACATCGGCCAGCGCGTGCAGTTTGGCGACTCGGTCAAGGTCAACGGCAAACCCGTGCGTTTTCGTATCGAGCCGCCGCCCGCCCGCGTGATTGCCTACCATAAGCCCGTGGGCGAAGTGGTCACCAACGACGACCCGCAAAACCGTCCCACCGTGTTCCGCCGCCTGCCCAAGCTGCACCAGGGCAAGTGGCAATCGGTCGGTCGGCTGGATCTGAATACCGAAGGCCTGCTGCTGTTCACCAGCTCGGGCGAGCTGGCCAACCAGCTGATGCACCCGCGTTTTGGCCTGGAGCGGGAGTACGCGGTGCGCGTGCTGGGCGCTTTAAACAAGGAAGAAAAGCAGCGCCTGCTCGACGGTGTCAAGCTGGACGACGGCATGGCCTCGTTCGGCAGCATTGAAGAAGGCGGCGGCGAGGGCTCCAACTGCTGGTACCGGGTCACCATCTCTGAAGGCCGTAACCGCGAAGTCCGCCGCATGCTGGAAGCTGTGGGCCACGCCGTGAGCCGGCTCATCCGTATCCGCTACGGTGCCATGCTGCTGCCGCGCGGCCTCAAGCGCGGTGGCTGGATGGAGCTGGACGAGCGCGACATCCAGGCCCTGGTCCGGGCGGCCAACAAGGCCCCGGCAGGCGAATTCGACGAAGTACCCCGCCAGGCCCGTGCACCCAGCCACCGTCCGCCCAATCCCCTGGATAAACGTGAAGCGCCCAACCGTACCCGCGGTGGCCGCAACACCGGTGGCCGCGGCCCACGCCCATCGGGTGCCAATGCGCCTATGGCGCCCAACCCCCTGATGACCAACCAGATTGGTGGCAAAGGCCGTGGCCCGGTGCGTAAAGATGCTGGCGGCCAGCCCGACCCGATGAAAACCTCGCTGGGTTACATCGGTGCCGATAGCCTGGTGCGCCAGCGCAAGGAGCCGAATCAGGGCGGGCCACGGCGTGGTGGTAGCGGTAACGGAGGCAATGGTGGCAACGGTGGCGGCAGAGGCGGCCGTAACCGTTAAGCGCCTCGCCAGGCACCGCAATCGCCTACACCACGGCGGCCTATTCGTAAAGAGGACATGCTGCCGGGTTAAACTCGCAGGCTTTGCTTAGTTGGCAAAATTCCCATAAAACCCAATTTCTGAATCTCATAGGAAAAATCATGGCAATCGAACGCACTCTCTCCATCATCAAGCCCGACGCCGTTGCCAAGAACGTCATCGGCCAGATTTACGCCCGTTTTGAAGCTGCTGGCCTGAAGGTCATTGCTGCCCGCATGGCCCACCTGTCGCGCGGTGAAGCCGAAGCTTTCTACGCTGTGCACGCTGCCCGTCCTTTCTTCAAGGACCTGGTCGAGTTCATGATCTCTGGCCCCGTGATGATCCAGGCCCTGGAAGGTGAAAACGCCATCCTGAAGAACCGTGACCTGATGGGTGCTACCGACCCCAAGAAGGCCGACGCTGGCACCATCCGCGCCGACTTCGCTGACAGCATTGATGCCAACGCTGTGCACGGCTCCGACGCAGCTGAAACCGCCAAGGAAGAAATCGCTTTCTTCTTCGCCGGCATGAACGTTTACGCCGCCAAGTAACTAGCGCTCTCCTTCGCGCTTTTGCAATGACGGCCAACCTGCTCGACTTTGACCTCGACGGCTTGGCCGCGTTTTGCGAACGGCTCGGTGAAAAGCGTTTCCGCGCCACCCAGCTGTTCCGCTGGATCCACCAACGTGGAGCTACCGATTTCGAGCAGATGAGCGATTTGGCCAAGTCCTTGCGCAACAAGCTGGCCACCAGCGCGCATGTGCAGGGCCTGCCGCTCATCAGCCAGCACGCATCCACCGACGGCACCATCAAGTGGCTGTTCGATGTGGGCGACGGCAACGCCGTCGAAGCGGTATTTATTCCCGAGTATGGAGACGCCGGGCCGCCCCAAGGCGCAGTACCGCACCCTCGGGGGGCGGTTGCCGCAGGCAGCCGGGGGTCGTCAGTGCTTGACCGGGGCACCCTGTGCGTATCGTCTCAGGCGGGCTGTGCCGTAGGCTGCCGCTTTTGCTCCACCGGCCACCAAGGCTTCAGCCGCAACCTCACTACTGGTGAAATCGTTGCGCAGCTCTGGTTTGCCGAACACTTCCTGCGCAAGCACCTCAACACCTCTGAACGTGTCATCTCCAACGTGGTGATGATGGGCATGGGCGAGCCCTTGCAGAATTACAACGCTCTGGTGCCCGCCCTGAAAGTCATGCTGGACGACCACGGGTACGGCCTGTCGCGCCGCCGGGTCACGGTGTCCACCTCGGGCGTGGTACCGATGATTGACCGGCTGGGCCTGGATTGCCCCGTCGCCCTGGCCGTGTCGCTGCACGCACCGAACGATGCGCTGCGCGACAATCTGGTGCCGCTAAATAAAAAGTACCCGCTGGCCGAGTTGCTGGAGTCCTGCAACCGCTACCTGGCGCACGCGCCGCGCGACTTCATTACCTTTGAATACTGCATGCTGGACGGCGTGAACGACCAGCCCGAGCACGCCCAGCAACTGATTGCCCTGGTGCAGCAATACCGCCAGCCCGGCGTGTGGTGCAAGTTCAACCTCATTCCGTTCAACCCTTTCCCGGCATCCGGTCTGCTGCGCTCGCCCATGGCCCGGGTCACGGCGTTTGCCAAGATGCTCAGCGATGCAGGCATCATCACTACGGTGCGCAAGACCCGGGGTGACGATATCGATGCCGCCTGCGGACAGCTCGCAGGCGATGTGAAAGACCGCACCCAGGTCGTCAAGCGCATGGCGCAGCAACGGGTGGTGATGATGGCGCAGGTTCTGACCGCGGTGGACGCATTGGACAATCAGGTTAAAGGGGCTTGAGGCATGCAAAAATTTCTGTGTACAGCGGTGCTGGTTCGGTTGTTGGCGGGTTTTTCTTTGTTGGCGGGCCTCCAGGCCTGCACCACGACCACAACCACCACCAGCACCTCCAACAGCAGCACGGTGACTACGCCCACACCCCGAGCAGCCCCGGTGCCTGTAGCGCAGGGCGAATTGCTCACCGATTCTGACGAGCCGGAGGCCCGAAAGCGTGCCCGTACCCGCATGCAACTGGCTGTGGCTTATTTCGAGCAAGGCCAGACGACCGTGGCACTGGATGAGTTGAAGCAGGCCCTGGTGATCGACCCGTCTTTCTCTGATGCCTACAACCTGCGCGGCCTGATCTACATGCGGCTCAACGACATGCGCCTGGCCGAAGACAGCTTTCGCCGCGCCCTGGCCACCAACCCCCGCGAACCCAACACCTTGCATAACTACGGCTGGCTGATGTGCCAGCAGGGCCGTTACCCCGAGTCGATCCAGATGTTCGAGCAGGCGCTGGCCAACCCGACCTATGGTGCCCGTTCTAAAACCTGGATGGCCGAGGGACTGTGCCAGCAGCGCGCCGGCCTGCTGCCCGAGGCTGAGCGCAACCTGGCCCGCGCCTACGAGCTGGACGCGGGCAATCCCATCATTGCCTACAACCTGTCGACCCTGCTGTTCCAGCGTGGAGAGTGGTTGCGAGCGCAGTTCTACATCCGCCGATTGAACAATTCCGAGCTGGCCAACGCCGAGTCCTTGTGGCTTGGCATCAAGGTCGAGCGCCGCATGGAAAACCGCGAAGCCATGCTGCAGTTGGTGGACCAATTGAAAAAACGTTTTGGCCAGTCGCGTGAGCTGGCCGCATATGACAGAGGGGCATTCGATGAGTGAGCCAGTGGGGCAAGAGGGAATTGCGTTGAACGCGGTGCCGGATAGTGCCGCCTCCGCCGTAGAGGCTGGCAATTTGCTGCGCAAGGCGCGCGAAGCCACCGGCCTGCACGTCGCCGCCTTGGCCGTGTCGCTGAAGGTGCCGGTGAACAAGCTTGAGGCGCTAGAAGCAGGGCGCATCGACCTGCTGCCCGACCTGACCTTTGCGCGGGCGCTGGCCGCCAGTGTGTGCCGCACGCTCAAAATCGACCCCACCCCGGTGCTGGCGCATTTTCCGGCCACGGGTGTTTCCCGGCTGGGTGCCGAGGCCCCGTCCATCAACACGCCGTACCGCCCGACGGGCTCAGGCCCGCGCATATCGCTTCGCGGGCAGATGCTGAGCCCGTCGGTATTGGCGGTGGCTGCCTTGCTCGTTGCTGCAGTGGCGGTGGTGCTCTGGCCCAAATCTTCCGATGACAGCAAAGACGCGGTGGCCGTATTGGCCCCGGGTGTGGAGGCCACAGAGGCCCCCGTAGCGCCAGTGCCGATGGCCGATGCATCCGAGCCCATGCCTGCCGAGGCGGTAGTTGCCCCCACGGTCGCCGCGGCTTCGTCCGCATCTGCAACCCAGGGTCTGGTACTCACGGCCCAGGCGGAGTCCTGGGTCAAGGTGACCGATGCCAAAGGGGTGGCGAGTGTGGGCCGCAACCTTAAACCTGGTGAAACTGTGGAAGTCACTGGTCCTTTCCCGATGGCCATCGTGGTGGGACGTGTGGATGCCGTGCAGTTGCAAGTGCGCGGCCAGCCTTATGACATGGCGGCTTTCCCCAAAGACCGTGTTGCCCGTTTCGAGGTGAAGTGATGCCCTCCACATACTCTGCGCTGGACTTTTCCACCCCGATTGACGCTGCCGCACCCCGTGTGCGCAGCACCTACCAGGCCCATGTGCGCTGGGGCGCCCGTGATGTGACCGTCGGTGGTGATGCCCCGGTGCGGGTGCAGTCCATGACCAATACCGATACGGTAGATGCCATCGGCACCGCCATCCAGGTCAAAGAACTGGCGCTCGCGGGCTCGGAGATGGTGCGCATCACCGTCAACACCCCCGAGGCCGCCCAGGCCGTGCCCTACATCCGCGAACAGCTTGACCGCATGGGCATCGACGTGCCCCTGGTCGGCGATTTCCACTACAACGGCCACCGATTGCTGACCGATTTTCCGGCCTGCGCCGAAGCCTTGTCCAAATACCGCATCAACCCCGGTAACGTGGGCAAGGGCGACAAGCGCGACCGCCAGTTCGGCCAGATGATCGAGGCCGCGGTACGCTGGAAAAAAGCCGTGCGCATTGGCGTGAACTGGGGCAGCCTGGACCAGGAACTGCTGGCCGGGCTGATGGACGAAAACAGCCGCCGTGCGGTGCCCTGGGATGCCAAGCCGGTGATGTACCAGGCGCTGATCACCTCGGCCATCGAGTCCGCCCGGCTGGCCGAATCCATGGGCCTGCCGCCCGAGCAAATCATTCTGTCGTGCAAGGTCAGCGGTGTGCAGGACCTGATTTCGGTTTACCGCGCTTTGGCCCAACGCTGCCGCTACGCCCTGCACCTGGGCCTGACCGAAGCCGGCATGGGCACCAAGGGCACGGTGGCCTCCAGCGCCGCGCTGGCCGTGTTGCTGCAAGAAGGCATTGGTGACACCATCCGCGTCTCGCTCACGCCCCAGCCCGGCGAGGCCCGCACGCAAGAGGTGGTGGTCGCGTCCGAAATTCTGCAGTCGCTGGGCCTGCGCAGCTTTGTGCCCAGCGTCACCGCCTGCCCCGGCTGTGGCCGCACCACCAGCACCACCTTCCAGGAGCTGACCAAGCAGATCGACGACTTTTTGCGCGCGCAAATGCCCGTCTGGCGCGAGCAGTACCCCGGTGTCGAGGCCATGAAGGTCGCGGTGATGGGTTGCATCGTCAACGGCCCGGGCGAGAGCAAGCATGCCGACATCGGCATCAGCCTGCCGGGCACCGGTGAAGCGCCCGCCGCGCCGGTCTACATCGACGGTGAGAAGAGCGTCACCTTGCGGGGCGACAAAATCGCCCAGGAATTCCAGGTGATCGTAGAAAACTATATCGCCAAGCGCTTCGGTAGCCCTGCGCTGGCCTAGTTGAAAATTAAGTGTCAAATCGGCCTCTGGCGTATATAAAGTATGCGCTAGTAGCTATAAAAATAATAGTGAATAGGATGTATGGCTGACAAAATCAGTGCCGTCAAAGGCATGAACGACATACTGCCACCCGACTCGGCGCGTTGGGAATGGCTGGAAGACAAGGTCCGCACGCAGATGGCGCGCGCAGCCTACCGCATGGTCCGCACGCCCATCGTCGAACCCACCGCCCTGTTTGTGCGTGGCACGGGTGAGACCACCGACATTGTCGAGAAGGAGATGTACTCTTTCGAAGACCGCCTCAACGGCGAGCAGCTCACCCTGCGCCCCGAAAACACCCCCGGCGTGGTGCGCGCCGCCATCCAGCACAACCTCACCTACGACGGTGGCAAGCGCCTGTACTACATGGGCCCGATGTTCCGCCACGAGCGGCCCCAGCGTGGCCGCTACCGCCAGTTCTACCAACTCGGTGCCGAGGCCCTGGGCTTTGCTGGGCCGGAGGTGGATGCCGAGTTGATGCTGCTGGCCCACGAGTTGCTTGCCGGTCTGGGCCTGCGCAATGTGCGCGTGGAGCTCAACAGCCTGGGCGTACCCGCCGAGCGCCAGGCCCATCGCGCGGCCTTGATCACGTACTTTGAGCAGCACCGCGAACTGTTGGATGCCGATGCCCAGCGCCGCCTGCTGACCAATCCGCTGCGCATCCTCGACACCAAGAACCCTGCCATGCAGGCCATGGTGCAAGACGCGCCACAACTGCTCAGCTACCTTGGCGATGCCTCGCGCAAGCACCTGGACACCGTGCAAAGCCTGCTCACCGCCTGCGGCGTGCAGTGGACCATCAATCCGCGCCTGGTGCGTGGGCTGGACTACTACAGCCACACCGTGTTCGAGTTCATCACCGACGAGCTAGGTGCCCAGGGCACGCTGTGCGGAGGAGGGCGCTACGACGGCCTGTTCGAGCTGCTGGGTGGTAAACCCACCCCGGCGGTCGGCTGGGGCATGGGCATCGAACGCGTGCTGGAACTCATCAAGGAACAGGGTGCCGAGCTGCCCGCGTTGGTGGCCGATGCCTACGCCGTGGTGCCCGATGCCGCCGCTTTGCCGGTGGCCATGCAAACCATCCAAACCTTGCGCCGTGCCGGTGTGCAGGTGCAGATGCACGCCGGTGCCTCTGAGGGCATGGGCAGCATGAAGTCGCAACTCAAAAAGGCCGACAGCAGTGGGGCCAGGTACGCGCTGATTTTTGGTGCCGACGAGCTGGCGCAAAACCTGGTGTTGGTGAAATCCCTGCGCGACGGCAGCGGTGTACAAACCACCCAGCGTCTGGGCAGTGAGGCCGACGTGGCCGCTTGGGCCACCACCCTACAATCGTAAATTCGACTACAACAGGACTTACGCAAGTTCCCCCTGTAAGCCCGGAGGGCGTTACTGGGGCGCTGCGCAAGTTCTATACAAAAACTTATGGCAAACCACCTCGACCTTGAAGAACAAGAGCAGCTTGACGAACTCAAAGCTTTCTGGAACCGTTTTGGCAATCTCATCACCTGGTCGCTCATCGTGGTGCTGGCCGGTTTTGCGGGCTGGAACGGCTACCAGTATTGGCAACGTACCCAGTCCGCCCAAGCCGCAGCCCTGTATGACGAGGTAGACCGCGCTGCCAAGGCCGGGGATACCGCCAAGATTGAGCGCGCTTTCACCGACATGAAAGACAAGTTTGGCCGCACCACCTTTGCCCAGCAAGCTGGTCTGCTCGCCGCCAAAACCCTGTTTGACAAAGGCAATGTGGATGCCAGCAAGGATGCCTTGACCTGGGTGGCCGAGCAGTCGTCCGAAGACGGCTACCAGCCTGTGGCGCGCCTGCGCTTGGCCAGCGTGTTGCTCGAATCCAAGTCGTATGACGAAGCGATGAAGCAGTTGTCGGGCAGCTTCCCCAAAGAATTCGAGCCCCTGGTGGCCGACCGCAAAGGTGATGTCTTCGCCCTGCAAGGCAATAAAGCCGAGGCGATTGCCCAGTACAAAGCCGCCTACACCGGCTTGGACGCACTGGACGACTACCGCCGCATCGTCGAGATCAAACTCAACAGCCTGGGCATCGATCCCCGTCCTGCTGCTCCTGTGGCCCCTGTAGTCACTGCTGCCAGCCCCGTCACCGTAGAAGTTAAAAAATAATGAAAAAAATGCCTCTAGCGCATATTTTGCGTACGCCAGTAGCTATTTTTTTGGTAGCGGCCTTGGCTGCGTGCTCCAGTACGCCAGACAAGCCTAAGCCGGTTGATCTGCCCGCCAACGTGGCCTTGCTGGGCGTGCGCCAGGCCTGGAACGCCAAGCTGGGCGATGTCAGCTTCCCGCTGACGACCAGTGTCAGCGGCAGCACGGTGGCCGTGGCGAGCAACAACGGCACGGTACTGGCGTTGGATGGCGCGACCGGCCGTGAACTGTGGCGGGCTTCGGTGGGCGCCCCCCTCTCGGCGGGCGTGGGCAGCGACGGCAAAGTCACCGCCGTCGTCACCCGCGAGAATGAAGTCGTCGCTCTGGAGGCGGGCCGGGTACTGTGGCGCCAGCGCCTGGGCGCACAAGCCTATACCGCGCCTTTGGTGGCCGGTGGCCGTGTTTTCCTGCTGGCGGCCGACCGTTCGGTGGCCGCCTTTGATGGCCAGACCGGCCGCAAATTATGGAACCAGCAGCGTACGGGCGAGGCCCTTGTGCTGGGCCAGTCCAGCGTCTTGATGGCGGTGGGCGACACCTTGGTGGCCGGCATGTCGGGCCGTCTGGTGGGCATGAACCCGGCCAATGGAAGCACCCGCTGGGAAGCCGCAATTGCCGCGCCGCGGGGTACCAACGAAGTCGAGCGCCTGGTCGATCTGGTGGGCAGCGTCAGCCGCGTTGGCAATGTGGTTTGCGCCCGCGCATTCCAGTCGGCGGTGGGCTGCGTAGATGCCCAGTCGGGCCGTTTGTTATGGACCAAGCCCGCCGTAGCCTCGGAAGGCGTGGGCGGCAACGACACCGCGGTCTTCGGCACCGAAAACGATGGCAAGGTGCTGGCCTGGAGCCGTGTGGACGGTGAACGCCTGTGGTCCTCGGAGCGCCTGCGCTACCGTACTTTGTCGGCTCCGCTGGCCGTGGGCCGCTCGGTGGTGGTGGGCGATGGCACGGGTCTGGTACATTTCCTGTCCCGCGAAGACGGGTCAGCCTTGACCCGCGTGTCCACTGACGGCTCCGCCATTGCGGTCGATCCCGTGCTTGCGGGCAACACGGTTGTTGTGGTGACCCACAACGGCGGTGTTTTTGGCTTCCAGCCTGAATAACTATTTGCGTCAGCCGATCTGCGCCATCCTATGAAACCAGTTTTGGCCCTAGTCGGTCGCCCCAACGTGGGCAAATCCACTCTTTTTAACCGCCTCACCAAGACGCGTGATGCGATCGTGGCGGACTTCGCTGGTCTCACCCGCGACCGCCACTACGGCAATGGCCGCCAGGGCAAGCACGAGTACATCGTCATTGACACCGGCGGTTTCGAGCCCGATGCCGACAGCGGCATCTACAAAGAAATGGCCAAGCAGACCCGCCAGGCCGTGGCCGAAGCCGATGTGGTGATTTTTGTGGTCGATGCCCGGGGCGGCCTGTCCGCCCAGGACCACGACATCGCCAAATACCTGCGCCGCCTGGGCAAGCCCTGTATTTTGACGGCCAACAAGGCCGAGGGCATGACCGAAGGCCACCAGTTGATTGAGTTCTACGAACTGGGCCTGGGTGCGGTGTACCCGATTTCTGCCGCGCATGGCCAGGGCATCCGCGACCTGGTCGATCTGGCGCTGGCCCCGTTGAACCTGGCCGACCCGGATGAAGAGGCCGAGGCCGAAGACATCGGCGTGACTAAGCTGGCCGTGGCCGGTCGCCCCAATGTGGGCAAGTCCACCCTGATCAACACCTGGTTGGGCGAAGAGCGCCTGGTGGCCTTTGACATGCCTGGCACCACCCGCGATGCCATCAGCGTGCCGTTTGAGCGTAACGGCCATAAGTTTGAGCTGATCGACACCGCCGGTTTGCGTCGCAAGGGCAAGGTTTTTGAAGCCATCGAGAAGTTCTCGGTGGTCAAGACCTTGCAGGCGATTGAGACCTGCCACGTGGTGCTGCTGCTGATCGATGCCACCCAGGGCGTGACCGACCAGGACGCCCACATTGCGGGCTACATCCTGGAAAGTGGCCGCTCGGTAGTGCTGGCGATCAACAAATGGGATGCAGTGGATGCCTACCAGCGCCAATTGGTGATGCGCTCCATCGAAACACGGCTGGCATTCTTGAAGTTTGCCTCCATGCACTTTATTTCGGCCATCAAGCGCCAGGGTTTGGGGCCATTGTGGGCCTCGATTCTGCAGGCCCACCAGGCGGCCATGTGCAAGATGTCCACCCCGGTGCTGACGCGTTTGCTGCTGGAGGCCACGTCTTTCCAGAGCCCGCAGCGCGCCGGTATGTTCCGCCCCAAATTGCGCTACGCCCACCAGGGTGGCATGAACCCGCCGATCATCATCATCCACGGCAACTCGCTGGAGCATGTGACCGAATCCTACAAGCGTTTTCTCGAAGGGCGCTTCCGCAAGGCTTTCAATCTAACCGGTACGCCACTGCGTATCCAGATGAAGTCGGCAGCGAATCCGTATTCAGACAAAGACGACTGATATAGCCCCAGTCTCCGCAATTCAATGGGGGCTTCCCTTATTTCAGGGTAAGTGCTGGAAACCCTGTGGTAAGGTCCGCATCTTCTTTAACCTCTTCACAACACGGAGAATATCGTGAGCAATAAAGGGCAGCTTCTTCAAGACCCATTTCTCAATACCTTGCGCCGTGAGCATGTACCCGTGTCGATTTACCTCGTCAACGGCATCAAGCTCCAGGGCCAGATTGAGTCTTTTGACCAGTACGTTGTGCTGTTGCGCAACACCGTGACCCAAATGGTCTACAAGCACGCTATCTCCACCATCGTCCCAGGTCGCGCAGTCAATTTCTCGGCTGCAGACGACACGACGGCGGCAGAGCCAGCGGCTTAATCCGCGGTTCATCCTCTTGGTGGCTGGGTACCTGTTTCGGTACCCAGCCCGCCACAGCCTCTTTTCCTTACCGACATCCCGATTTGAGTTCTGCTGATACTCCTGACATGCCGCTGGCCGTTTTGGTCGGCGTTGACTTAGGCACTCCCCATTTTGACAAAGAGCTCGAAGAGCTAGGCTTGCTGGCCGACACTGCGGGCATGCGTGTGGTGGCCCGCATCACTTGCAAGCGCCAGGCACCCGATGCCGCCTTGTTTGTCGGCAGCGGCAAAGCCGACGAAATCAAGCTGTTGGCGCAAATGCACGGCGCGACCGAGATTTTGTTTGACCAAAGCCTGAGCCCGGCCCAGCAGCGCAACCTGGAACGCCACTGCGAGCTACCGGTCAACGACCGGACCATGCTGATCCTGACCATCTTCGCCCAGCGTGCGCGCAGCCATGAAGGCAAATTGCAGGTTGAACTGGCGCGGCTGCAGTACCTGAGTACGCGGCTGGTGCGCCGCTGGTCGCATCTGGAGCGGCAAAGCGGCGGTATCGGCATGCGCGGCGGTCCCGGCGAGAAACAAATCGAGCTGGACCGCCGCATGCTGGGCGAGTCGATCAAGCGTACCAAAGAGCGGCTTGCCAAAGTGGTGAAGCAGCGCAGCACCCAGCGCCGCCAGCGGGCCCGCCGCGATGCCTTCACCATCTCCCTGGTGGGCTACACCAATGCGGGCAAGTCCACGCTGTTCAATGCCCTGGTGAAGGCCCGCGCTTACACCGCCGACCAGTTGTTTGCCACGTTGGACACCACCACCCGCCAGCTCTACCTGGGTGAGGCTGGACGCTCGGTGTCGCTATCAGATACTGTGGGTTTCATCCGCGATTTGCCGCACGGCCTTGTCGATGCCTTCCGCGCCACACTGCAAGAGGCGGCGGATGCCGACCTTCTGCTGCATGTGGTGGATGCATCCAATCCGAATTTCCCGGAGCAGATGGCCGAGGTGGCTCTGGTACTGCGCGAGATTGGCGCGGCCGATGTGCCCCAGCTATTGGTGTTTAACAAGCTGGATGCCCTTGATAAAGCCCGCTGGCCGCTTCAACTACAGGATATGTTTGAAGTGGATGGCCAGCGAGTACCCCGCATATTTTTGAGTGCCCAGAGCGGCGAGGGGCTGCCCGCATTGCGCCTGCAACTGGCAGAACTGGCGATCACCAAAATGCCTACCGCCGATGGCGTTGCCCAATCCCCTGGGTGGAATGGGGATGCTGCCCGATTGGGCACAATAGACGAATGACAACCAAGAGACCTGAGCGAATGAATCTCAACTTACGGGCCCTTAGCCACCACATCCATTTGGCCGCCTTGCCGGGTCGCATCCGGGGCATGTTCAATTTGAACGATCCCCGCTGGGGCCGTGGTGACGACAAGTCGGAAGCCGACGGTACCCCCAAGCCCGATGAACCACCCAAAAACACGCCCAACAAAGGCCAGGGCCCGAACCAGGGCCCGCCCGATCTGGACGAATTGTGGCGTGACTTCAACCGCAAACTAGGCGGCCTGTTTGGCGGCGCCAAGGGCGGCCAGCGCCCGAATAACAGCAACAAAGGCGGTGGCAACGGCGGCTCTGGTGGCGGTTTCCAGCCCGACATGAAGAGCGCCGGTATCGGCATGGGCCTGATCGCTGCTGTTGTGGTGTTGATTTGGCTGGGCACAGGTTTCTTCATTGTGCAAGAAGGCCAGCAGGCGGTGATCACGCAGTTTGGCAAGTACAAATCTACCGTAGGTGCCGGTTTTAACTGGCGCCTGCCATACCCTATCCAGCGCCATGAGCTGGTTTTTGTGACGCAGATTCGCTCCGTCGATGTGGGACGTGACTCCATCATCAAGGCTACAGGGTTGCGTGAGTCGGCCATGCTCACCGAAGACGAAAACATCGTCGAGATCAAATTTGCTGTGCAATACCGCTTGAGCAATGCCCGCGCTTTCTTGTTTGAAAGCAAGGATCCCACGGGTGCGGTCGTGCAAGCGGCCGAAACCGCGGTGCGCGAAGTGGTCGGCAAGATGAAAATGGATTCGGCTCTGGCCGACGAGCGCGATCAAATTGGCCCCCGCGTGCGTACTCTGATGCAGACGATTCTGGACCGCTACAACGTCGGGATCGAAGTGGTGGGCATCAACATGCAGCAAAGTGGCGTGCGCCCCCCGGAGCAAGTGCAGGCAGCGTTTGACGATGTGTTGAAGGCCGGGCAGGAGCGTGAACGTGCCAAAAACGACGCGCAAGCCTATGCCAATGACGTGGTGCCCCGTGCCGTGGGTTCTGCCTCGCGCCTGAAAGAAGAGTCCGAAGCCTACAAGGCCCGCATCGTGGCCCAGGCTGACGGTGATGCGCAGCGTTTCCGCTCGGTACTGACCGAATACCAGAAAGCCCCGCAGGTCACCCGCGACCGCATGTACCTGGACACCATGCAGCAGGTCTATGGAAACGTAACCAAGGTGCTGGTGGACTCGCGCCAGGGTTCTAACCTGCTCTACCTGCCGCTCGACAAAATCATGCAGATGTCGGGCCAGACGGGTGCAGCTGCAACCGCAACTGTTGACCCATCTGCCGCTGTACCGGTGGCACCCACCGCACCCGTGTCTTTGTCTAACGATGCCCGTTCGCGCGATGTTTCGCGCTCGCGCGACCGCGACGTACGCTAGGAGAATGTTTTGAACAGAATTGGTTTTATCGGATCTTCCCTGCTGGTGGTGCTGGCACTGCTGAGCTCGATGTTGTTTGTGGTGGACCAGCGCCAGTTTGGTGTGGTCTATGCGCTGGGCCAGATCAAAGAAGTGATCACCGAGCCGGGCTTGAACTTCAAGCTGCCGCCGCCGTTCCAGAACGTCAGCTACCTCGACAAACGCCTGTTGACGCTGGACAGTACCGATGCCGAACCCGTGTTGACGGCCGAAAAGCAGCGTGTGGTGATCGACTGGTACGTGCGCTGGCGCATTACCGCCCCGTCGGACTACATCCGCAATGTGGGTTTGGATGAAAACGCCGGTGCCAATCAGCTCAACCGTGTGGTGCGCAATGCCTTCCAGGAAGAAGTCAACAAACACACCGTGAAAGACCTGTTGTCGCTCAAGCGCGAAGTGCTGATGGCCGACGTGAAGCGTGAAGTGCTGGAAGCTGTGCAGGGTGCCAAACCCTGGGGCGTGGACGTGGTGGATGTACGTATTACCCGGGTGGACTATGTGGAAGCCATCACCGAGTCGGTATACCGACGCATGGAGGCCGAACGCAAGCGCGTGGCCAACGAACTGCGTTCCACCGGCGCGGCCGAAGGCGAAAAAATCCGTGCCGATGCCGACAAGCAACGCGAAGTGACGATTGCCAACGCCTACCGCGATGCGCAGAAAATCAAGGGTGAGGGTGATGCCGAAGCTTCACGCCTGTACGCCGATTCGTTTGGCAAGGATGCGAGTTTTGCGCAGTTCTACCGCAGCCTGGATGCGTACAAATCCAGCTTCAGCAAGAAAAGCGATGTGATGGTGCTAGACCCATCCTCTGACTTCTTCAAAGCCATGCGTGGCAGCGGCAGCACTGGTAATACGGTTGCCGCACCGGCCAAGAAATAATCTTGGAAGACGCAGGCAATAGTCTTTGGGCCGCGCTGGCCCTGGTGCTGGTGATAGAAGGGCTGTTGCCGCTTCTGTCGCCGGGCGGCTGGCGGCGCGTGTTCCAGCAAATGTTGGCCTTGCAAGATGGCCAATTGCGTTTTTTTGGCCTGTGCAGCATCGTTGCAGGCCTTTTCCTTCTCTGGCTGGTGGGCTGACGAACGCCCTCGGGCTTGCCCAGTGCATGCGGCGGCTCCAACTCTTTTACAGGGGGTAGCGCCGGTATTACGGCGTAGCCGGTTATGCGGTATTTCGGGATGATGTTGGTCAAAACCTGTCATGGTTTTGAAACCCAGTGTTTCCGCCCGGTAAAATCTCTTTTTTAACAGCCTCCCAAAACTCCATGTCTGCTTGGGTCCTCCCGGATCACATTGCCGATGTTCTGCCTTCCGAGGCTCGGCACATCGAAGAACTGCGTCGCGCCTTGCTCGATGCCGCCCGTGGCTATGGCTATGAACTGGTCATGCCGCCGCTATTGGAGCACCTGGAATCTTTGCTTACCGGCAACGCCGAAGCACTGGACCTGCAAACTTTCAAACTGGTAGACCAACTCTCGGGTCGCATGATGGGTTTGCGGGCCGACACCACGCCCCAGGTCGCCCGCATTGACGCCCATTTGCTGAACCGCCTGGGTGTGACGCGTCTGTGCTACTGCGGCCCAGTGGTCCACACCCGGCCCGACCGCCCCCACGCCACCCGCGAACCGCTGCAGCTGGGTGCAGAAATCTACGGCCACGCCGGGCTGGAAGCCGATCTGGAAATCTTGCAACTTTCGCTGGACTGTCTGCGGGCCGCCAATGTGCAGGATTTAACTGTGGATATGGGCGATGCCCGTATCGCCCGTGCGCTGCTGGCCGATTTGGGTCTCTCAATTGAGGACCTGGCCCGCGTGCATGCCGCACTGGCCAACAAGGACGCGACTGAGCTGGCCAGCCTGTGCCAGGATTTCCCGGCAGCTTCGCGTGACGGCGTGTTGGCCCTGGTCCAGCTCTACGGCGATGCCAGCATCCTGCAGACCGCCGAGCGCGTGTTGCCCGCCTTGCCCGCCATCCAGGCTGCCCTGCGCGACCTGCAATGGCTGTCGGCGCAATTGGACGGCACGCCCGTCACATTTGACCTGGCCGACCTGCGTGGCTACGCCTATTACAGCGGTGCCCGCTTTGCGATTTATGCGCAAGGCGCGGGCGATGCCCTGGTGCGCGGTGGCCGTTATGACGAAGTGGGTGCGGTATTTGGCCGCAACCGCCCGGCAGTGGGTTTTAGCCTGGACTTGAAGCAGGTCGTGGGCGCGGTGGGCCCGCGTCCGTTACGGGCGGCGATCCGTGCGCCCTGGGACCCTGGGGCCGATGTGCGCGGTGCCATTGCCGCGCTGCGCGCCCAGGGCGAAACAGTGGTCTGCATCCTGCCCGGCCACGAGAGTGAAGTTGATGAATTCCATTGCGACCGCATGCTGACCCAAGCTGCGGGCCAGTGGATCGTGCAAGCTATTTAAGAAAATTTCCGAGATGAACACCCAAAACAATTTAGTACCTGGCCGCAATGTCGTCGTCGTTGGCACACAGTGGGGCGACGAAGGCAAAGGCAAGCTGGTCGATTGGCTCACCGAGAGCGCCCAGGGCGTGGTGCGCTTCCAGGGCGGGCACAATGCCGGCCACACGCTGGTCATCAACGGCGTGAAAACGGCTTTGCACCTGATCCCCAGCGGCATCATGCGTGCGGGTGTGAAGTGCTACATCGGTAACGGCGTGGTGCTGTCGGCCGCCAAGCTGTTCGAAGAAATCGAAGGCCTGGAAAAAGCCGGTGTGGAAGTGCGCTCGCGCCTGCGCATCAGCGAAGCTTGCCCGTTGATTTTGCCTTTCCACGCGGCCATCGACATCGCCCGGGAATGCCTGCGCGAAAAGGGTGGTACCGAGAAGATCGGCACCACCGGCCGCGGTATTGGCCCGGCGTATGAGGACAAAATCGCCCGCCGCGCCCTGCGTGTGCAAGATTTGAAGTACCCCGAGCGCTTTGCCAACAAGCTGCGCGAACTGCTGGAACTGCACAACTTTGTGCTGACCCAGTTCCTGCACGCCCCGGCCATCGAATTCGACACGGTGTACGCAGAATCCATGCGCCACGCTGAACTGCTCAAGCCCATGATGGCCGACGTATCGCGTGAACTCAACGATGCCCACGCGCGTGGTGCCAACTTGCTGTTTGAAGGCGCGCAGGGCACGCTGCTCGACGTGGACCACGGCACCTACCCGTACGTCACCTCCAGCAACTGCGTGGCCGGTAACGCAGCGGCAGGCTCCGGCGTGGGCCCGGGCATGCTGCACTACATTCTGGGTATCACCAAGGCCTACTGCACCCGCGTTGGCGGCGGCCCGTTCCCCACCGAACTCGCCTGGGAAGAGCCCGGCACCCCCGGCTACCACATGAGCACCGTGGGTGCTGAAAAAGGCGTGACCACCGGCCGCAGCCGCCGTTGTGGCTGGTTCGATGCCGCTTTGCTCAAGCGCAGCGCCCAGGTCAATGGCCTGAGCGGCCTGTGCATCACCAAGCTGGACGTGCTGGACGGTATTGACGTGCTGCAACTCTGCACCGGCTACATGCTGGACGGCGAGCTGATCGACATCCTGCCCATGGGCGCGGAGGACATTGCCCGCTGCGTGCCGGTGTATGAGGCCATCGACGGCTGGACCGATTCCACCGTGGGCGTGACCGACTACGAGAAGCTGCCGGTTAACGCCAAGCGCTACCTCAGCCGCATCGAGCAGGTGACTGGCGTGCCCATTGCGATGGTGTCCACCAGCCCGGACCGGGACCACACCATCCTGCTGAAGCACCCATACCAGGCTTAACACTCACCCCCAGGCTACAGTGCTACGCATCTTTCGCCAACCCCCTTGCAGGGGGCAACACCAGCAGCCTGGCAAAGCCAGTTCTGCAGTGTTTCGCGACAATGTGCGTTTGAGCATTCACTTGGCAGAGTCGTTAAAAAATTAAGATAAGAATAGGCACTTACCGTAAGCAGTGCCTATGCGAGTAGCTATAGTTTCAGGAGTATTCCCCATGTTGACAGAAGACGGTAGACACCTGTACGTGAGTTATGACGAGTACCACAACCTGATCGAAAAACTGGCGCTCAAAGTGCACCAGTCGGGTTGGCAGTTCGACACCATCCTGTGCCTTGCACGGGGTGGCTTGCGGCCTGGCGATGTGCTGTCGCGCATCTTTGACAAACCGCTGGCCATCATGTCTACCAGCTCCTACCGCGCCGATGCCGGTAAGCAGCAGGGTACGTTGGACATCGCCCGTTTTATCACCACGCCCAAGGGCGAGATTGCGGGCAAAGTGCTGCTGGTGGACGATCTGGCCGATACCGGCCACACCTTGCGCTCGGTGATCCAGCAGCTCAAGACCAACTACCCGCCCATCACCGAACTGCGCAGCGCCGTGGTCTGGACCAAGGCGGTGTCGGTGTTCACCCCAGACTACTCGGTGGAGTTTTTGCCCACCAACCCGTGGATCCACCAGCCTTTTGAAGGCTACGATGCCATGCGCCCCGAGCAATTGATGGAAAAGTGGAAACTTTGATGCACGTTTGACGGAGATGTTGTTTGCCTGACCTGACCACCCAACTCATCCACCACCCCTACCAGCCACCGGCCGATTTTGCGGCTCCGCAGCCAGGGGTGTTCAAAGCCTCCACCGTCATCTTCCCTAGCGTTGCCGCTATGCGCGAACGCGACTGGAAGGACAAATCCGGCTATACCTACGGCCTGCACGGCACGCCCACCACCTACCAGCTGGAAGAGCGCCTGTGCACTATCGAGGGTGGCACCTATTGCGTGCTGGTGCCCAGCGGACTCACGGCGATTGCCAATGTGGCCCTGGCCCTGCTCAAGACCGGCGACAGCATGCTGGTGCCCGACAACGTCTACGGCCCTAACAAGTCGTTTGCCGATGGGCAGTTGGCGCGCTGGGGCATCACCACCCAGGTGTATGACGCGATGGACCCGGCCGATTTGGCCGCCAAAATCACCAACTCCACCCGGCTGGTGTGGGTTGAAGCCGCCGGTTCGGTCACGCTGGAGTTCCCCGATCTTCCCGCTCTGGTGCGCATCTGCCATGACCGGGGCGTGGTCTGCGCGCTCGACAACACCTGGGGTGCGGGCCTGGCCTTCAACCCATTCGATCTGCTGCCCGGCACCAGCCCGGCGCTGGGGGTGGATATTTCGGCGCATGCCCTGACCAAATACCCCAGCGGTGGCGGCGACGTGCTGATGGGCAGCGTCATCACCCGCGACCCGGCCTTGCACCGCAAGATACAGCGCACCCACATGCACCTGGGCCTCGCCGTGGGGGCCAACGATGCCGAGCTGGTGCTGCGCTCCTTGTCCAGCATGGCCTTGCGTTACCACGCGCACGATGCCGCCACCCGCACTTTGGCGCGGTGGTGCACGCAGCAGCCTGCATTTGCCCAGGTGCTGCACCCGGCCTTGCCTGATTCACCGGGCCACGCCCACTGGCTCACGCTGTGCCGCACGGATGCGGCAGCGGGCCTGTTCAGTGTGGTGCTGGATGCCCAATACACGAGCGCGCAGGTCGACGCGTTTTGCGATGCCTTGCAGCTTTTCAAGATCGGCTACAGCTGGGGCGGCCCCATGAGCCTGGTGGTTCCATACGAGCTGGCCAGTATGCGCAAACAGTGGCCATCGGGTATTGCGCAA
The DNA here is from genome assembly GCF_056521385.1 of Rhodoferax sp. RT5P35. Classification (NCBI taxonomy): domain Bacteria; kingdom Pseudomonadati; phylum Pseudomonadota; class Betaproteobacteria; order Burkholderiales; family Comamonadaceae; genus Rhodoferax; species Rhodoferax sp. RT5P35. The sequence goes on from NZ_JBWMAX010000016.1 coordinate 52,734, forward strand.
GGCACCTTGGTGCGCTTTGCGGTGGGATTAGAGTCGGTGGCGGATCTGCAGGCCGACTTGGCGCAGGCGCTTCAAACACTGGTTGCAAGCTGTTAAAGTGGCAGCACACTACTTGAAAGAAGAAGACCTTGGCAACACCTAATTACGGATACGAAAAGCGCCAAAAAGAGCTGGCCAAGAAGAAGAAGAAAGAGGACAAGCTCAAAACCAAAAGCGAACGCAAGCACGACGAGCATGCGCCAGAGGATGGCAGCGCCCCGGCGGACGGCCAGCCGCCCGAGGCTCCTACAGAGTCCTGATTACTTCAATAGCTTCTTCAGCTCCGGCCACACGTTGTTCAGCAGCGTAGGATGCGCCTCCGCCTTGGGGTGGATGCGGTCCGGCTGGAACAGGTTTACCGCATCCGGCACATCCGCCACGCCTTTCAGCAGAAACGGCACCAGCGCGGCTTTCTCCCCCTTGGCAACCTTGGCAAACAGACCACTGAAGCGTTCGGCATAGTCGCGTCCGTAATTGGGCGGCACCTGCATGCCCACCAGCAGCACTTTGGCCCCGGTTTTCTGTGCCGCTTCGGTCATGCTGCGCAAGTTGTCTTCGGTGCCCTGCAAGGGCAGGCCGCGCAAGGCATCGTTGCCGCCCAGCTCAATCACCACCACGCTGGGTTTGACGCTGCTCAGCAGGGCGGGCAGGCGGGCGCGGCCACCGGGTGTGGTGTCGCCGCTGATGCTGGCGTTGTGCACCGTGGCAGCGATTTTTTCAATGGCCAGGCGCTTTTCCAGCAAGGCCACCCAGCCCGTGCCGCGGGCCAGGCCGTACTCGGCGCTCAGGCTGTCGCCCACCACCAAAATCGAAGGGTTTGGGGCGGCCGATGCCCCTACGGCCAGGACGAGGCTTGCCGCCGCGATAAAGTGTCTACGTTTCAAAACTCAAAGCCTTTCATGCCAACTCTGTCCACCGGTGCCGTCATTGCGGTAGAACACATCTCCAAATCCGTCACGGATTCCACCGGGTCACTGACCATTTTGCGCGATATCGATTTCTCACTCGCGGCCAGGGAGACTGTGGCCATTGTTGGCGCGTCGGGTTCGGGTAAAAGCACGCTGCTGTCCATCATTGCCGGGCTGGACACGCCCAGCCAGGGCACGGTGCGCGTGGCCGGGCAGGATATTTTTGCTTTGACCGAGGACCAACGCGCGGCAGTACGGGCGCAAAAGATGGGTTTTGTGTTCCAGAGCTTCCAGTTGATGGGCAATTTGACCGCGTTAGAGAACGTGATGCTGCCGCTGGAGCTGGCCGCGCGCAAAGATGCCCGCAAAGCCGCTACAGAGATGCTGGAGCGTGTGGGCCTGGGTGCACGCCTGGGCCACTATCCCAAGCTGCTCAGCGGTGGCGAGCAGCAGCGTGTGGCCCTGGCGCGGGCCTTCGTGGTCCAGCCCGCCGTGCTGCTGGCCGACGAGCCCACCGGCAGCCTAGACTTTGCCACCGGCGAAAAAGTGATGGAGCTGATGTTCGCCCTGAACCGCGAGCAGGGCACGACCCTGGTGCTGGTGACCCACGACCGCGCCATCGCCGCCCAATGCGAACGCCGCATCACCATCGAAGCCGGAGGAATGGTCTAAACCCCAGGCGACAGCGCAAGCGCTTTGCGGCTATCCCCTTGGAGGGGGCAACACCAACAGCGTAGCGAAGCCAGTCCTGCGGTGTTTCTGGACGGAGTGTGTTCTGTGTGTACCAGGGAACAGAGCGGTACAGAATTTATAAGAAATCGGCTTCTAGCGCAGATTTTGCTTACGCTGATAGCTATCAAAAGAATAGTGTGGCGCAGTGGGCGCGCCAGCGTCGATAATCTCCCCATGTCTTCCCCTAAAGTTCTCTTCGGCTTCCATGCCGTGGGCGTGCGCCTGAAAACCGCGCCCAAATCCATCATCGAAATCTACTACGAGCCCACCCGGCGCGACGCGCGCATGCGCCAGTTCCTGGAAAAAGCCAATGAGGCAGGTGCCCGCCTGATCGAGGGCGACAGCATGCGCCTGGCCAAGCTCTGCGGCAGCCATGGCCACCAGGGCGTGGCGGCACGGGTGGAGCACATCCCCCAGGTGCATTCGCTCGACGACCTGCTCGACAGCCTGACCGAACCCGCTTTGTTGCTGGTGTTGGACGGCGTGACGGATCCGCACAATTTGGGTGCCTGCCTCCGGGTGGCCGACGGTGCCGGTGCCCACGCGGTGATTGCCCCCAAAGACCACGCCGCGGGCATCAACGCCACGGTGGCCAAGGTGGCCAGCGGCGCGGCCGAGACGGTGCCGTACTTCATGGTCACCAACCTGGCGCGCACCCTGGGCGAGCTCAAAGAACGCAGCATCTGGTGCATAGGCACCAGCGACAACGCGCCCAAAACCCTGTACCAGGTGGACCTGACAGGCCCGGTGGCGCTGGTGCTGGGCAACGAAGGCGACGGCATGCGCCAACTGACCCGCAAGACCTGCGACGAGCTGGTGGGCATCCCCATGCATGGCGCGGTAGAGAGCCTGAACGTGTCGGTGGCCAGCGGCGTGTGCCTGTATGAGGCGTTGCGCCAAAGGCTATAGCTACGCAGGGTTGCGGTAACAGGCGTGTACCTTCCAGAAACACCGCAGACCTGGCTTTGCCAGGCTGCTGGTGTTGCCCCCTGCAAGGGGGGGGGAGGATTAGTGCGTAGCACTGGAGCCTGGGGGTGTGCAGTTACCCCCGGTTGCACTGGATAACTTTGGGGATAACTCTGAAATTGGCCAGAATAGAGAGGGTAAACCCTTGATCTATAAGGGTAAACCTTGCACTGCTTGTTATTTACGCAGTTGACAAGTCTCTCGCATCTCCTATCACAGTCTCGATCAGAGCTGAAAAGCCACCCACCGCACCAGGCCCTCGACCAGCTCCCGCCGCAGGCTGGGCGGCCTGGGTTGGTAGGGCAGAGCGCGGCGCTGCAATGGGGTGATCCAGTCAGCAAACTGCTGCATCACGGTCGGGTCGTAAAAGGCCACCATCAGCTCGTAGTTCAAGAACAGACTGCGCTCGTCCAGGTTGGCCGAGCCCACCAGGGCCAGATCCTGGTCGATCAGCACCGCCTTGGCGTGCACCATGGTGGGTAACAGCCAGATGTGGGCCCCGGCGGCCACCAGTTCGCGCAGGGCGGCATGGCGGGCGATGTCGGCCAGGCGGTGGTTGGACTGGCGCGGTAGCACCAGATCGACGGCCACACCGCGCCGTGCCGCCAGGGTCAGGGCCATCAGCAGAGTTTGGTCGGGCACGAAGTAGGGCGTGACGGCCAGAATGCGCGTTTGCGCGGTAAAGCAGCCTGACACCAGCAGGGTGTAGAAGGTGTCGTCGGCCTGGTCTGGGCCGCTGGGCACCAAACGGCCATGCAGGCCATGGGGTGTAACTGCGCAGGCCAGGGCTGGGGCGCTGGGGCTCTTGCCGGTGGTGGCGAAGATCCAGTCCTGCTCAAAGCGCTGCTGGGCATGCCCGGCCAAGGCACCGTGCAGGTCAAAACTCAGGTCGATCCAGACCGGCTTTTTGAGCACCGACACGGTGTCGCCCTCAAAGTATTCGGCGGCCAGGTTGCGGCCTCCGCACCATAGCCAGGTACCGTCGGCCACGGCCATTTTGCGGTGGTTGCGCAGATTGGTGCGGCCCCGCAGCGGCGACGACAAGGGTGGCACGAACAAGACCACCTGGATGCCTGCAGCGCGCAGACGTTTCAGGTTCGGGTGGCCGCCCAGGTAGATGCCGATGCCATCCAGCAGCAGGCGGATTTTCAGGCCCTGGCGGGCGCGCTGCAGCAGTTGCGCCGTGATGGCATCGCCCAGCACGTCCCGCCCCAAAATAAAGGTGCAGATGTCCAGCGTGTGCTGGGCTTTGGCAATCAGTTCTTGCAGGCTCTGCAGGGCTTCGCTGCCGTTCTTGTGGATCGCCAGCGAGTCGAATGTGGCGGCCGCACCCAGGCCCAGTGCGGTGGCAAGCTGTTCTTGGGCCGTAGCCGGTTGCGGGCTGCCTTGGGCCAGGGTTTTTAGCGCGCGGCGGGTGCTGGCCAGCTTGCGGCGGCCAAACATAAAGTACAGCGGCAGGGCGATGTAGGGCAGCAACACCAGCGAAATCGTCCAGGCGATGGCGGCGGACGGGTGGCGGCGCTGCTTGAGCGTGTGGGAGCCGGTGATGTAGATGCCCAGGCCCAGCAAGACCAACACACTGTGCAGCGTAATCCAGTGGCGGGTGAAGATGTCGTGTAGCAAGTTCGGTGTGTCGCAGAGGTAAAGAAACGGCGGATGACCGCCTGCCTAGTGTCTACCCGATTGCCATTCGCTCCAAACAGGATTGAAATGGCTTACGCGCTGATGCAATCCGCGTTGGCCGTAATTAATAATTTCGAAAGGATTCACCATGAGAGTCGAACTTATGCAACCCACTGCCACCATCGTTGCAGCCTTGATTGCCACCGAAGCCGACCGCAGCTCCACCGGCCACCGGGTCGCTTGCCAGGATTTGTTTGTGGCCACCTACCGCAAGCTGGAAACCGCGATGCTGCAAATCCAGAAGGAAGATGATGCGAAACTGGAAGTCAAGCGCGAACCTCAGCGCGAATACGCCTGAGCATTTTTTAAATAAAAATAGCTGCTAGCGCAGACACTATCTGCGCTAGCAGCTATAAATACAAGAGCAATTGCTTAATCTGTCAGTGAGGACAGGAACTGCTTGAGTTCTGGCGTTTGCGGGTTGCCAAACAACTCGGCGGGCGGCCCCATTTCGTGCACCCGGCCTTGGTGCATGAAGATCACGCGGTTGCTGACCTTGCGGGCAAAGCTCATTTCGTGCGTCACCATCAGCAGGGTCATGCCCTCGTCGGCCAGGCCTTCGACCACGCGCAGCACTTCGCCGACCAGTTCCGGGTCGAGCGCCGAGGTGATTTCATCGCACAGCAGCACCGCAGGCTCCATCGCCAGGGCGCGGGCAATGGCCACGCGTTGCTGCTGGCCACCGGAGAGCTGGTCGGGCCAGGCATCGAACTTTTCGGCCAGACCTACGCGGGCCAGCAGCTTCTTGGCCTGGGCGGTACCGGCATCGTCGGCCTGCTGCTTGACCAGGCGCGGGGCCAGCATCACGTTCTTGCCCACCGTCAGGTGCGGGAACAGGTTGAAACCCTGAAAAATCATGCCCACGCGCTGGCGCAGCGCCCGCATGGCCAGGGCGTTGTCGTGCAGCAGCGGCTTGCTGTCTACGGTGAGGCTGCCGCTCTGGAAGACTTCCAGCCCGTTGATGCAGCGCAGCAGCGTGCTCTTGCCCGAGCCGCTTTTGCCGATGATGGCGATGACCTCACCGGCCTGCACCTCCAGGTCGATGCCTTTGAGCACCTCGTTGGTACCGAAGGACTTGCGCAGCCCTTTGATTTCGACGATCGGGCCAGCTTGGGGTTTAGCGACGGGCTGCATGCATCTTCCTCTCTAACAATTTGGCGTAAAAACTGACCGGGAAACACAGGGCGAAGTACATCAATGCCACGCAGCTATACACCACGAAGGGCTTGAAGGTGGCGTTGGCGATCATGGTGCCAGCCTTGGTGAGCTCGATGAAGCCGATCACCGAGGCCAGGGCCGTGCCCTTGATCACCTGCACCAGGAAACCCACCGTGGGCGCAATGGCGATCTTGATGGCCTGGGGCAGCACCACGTAGCGCAGCCGTTCGCCAAAGCTTAGCGCCAGGCTTTCCGAAGCCTCCCACTGCCCCTTGGGAATCGAGGCCACGCAGCCGCGCCAGATCTCGGTCAAAAACGCGCTGGTGTACAGCGTGAGCGCGGCAGCTGCCGCCACCCAGGCCGAGGTGTTGATGCCAAACAGCGCGATGCCAAAGTACGCCAGAAACAACTGCATCAGCAACGGCGTGCCCTGAAAAACCTGCACATAGGCGGCCACAAAGGTGTTGGCCCCCCGCACCTGGCTCAGCCTGGCCACCAGCAGCAGCACGCCGACGATGCCGCCGCCGATAAAGGCCATCAACGACAGGCCCACCGTCCAGCGCGCCGCCAACAATAAATTACGAAAAATATCCCAAAGGGCGAAATCCACCATGGCTGTTTACCTTCCGTAAATGAAACGCGGACCCAGCCAGTTCAGCAGCTTGCGCACCGACATCGACAGCGCCAGGTAGATGCCGGTGGCGATGATGAAGGCCTCGAACGCGCGGAAATTGCGGCTTTGGATCAGGTTGGCGGCGTAGCTCAGCTCTTCGGTAGAGATTTGCCCGCACACCGCCGAGCCCAGCATCACGATGATGATCTGGCTGACCAGCGCGGGCCAGACCTTCTTCAAGGCGGGCGGCAGCACCACCCGGGTGAAGATCTGCATCTGGCTCAGCGCCAGGCTGGAGGCGGCCTCGATCTGGCCCCGGGGTGTGGCATCAATCCCGGCGCGGATGATCTCGGTGGCATAGGCCCCCAGGTTGATCACCATGGCCAGAATGGAGGCCACCTCGGGCGACAGCTTGAAGCCCAGGGCGGGCAGGCCAAAGAAGATGAAGAACAGTTGCACGATGAACGGCGTATTGCGGATCAGCTCCACATACGCGCCCACCAGCCACTGCAGCCACTGGGGTGCCCGCGTGTTCTGGCTGCGCACCCAGGCGCAGCAGATGCCCAGCACCGCGCCAATCACCGTAGCGACCAGCGTCAGCCCCAGGGTCCAGACGATGCCCTTGGCCAGCAGCGGCCATTGCGCCAGCACGGCGTAGAAGTCGAATGCAATGCGCATGGCTTGGCTCCGGTGTGGCTAAATTTATTCGGGTAACACACCAGCCGGACGGCCCAGCCAGCGCACGGCCATCTTGTCTAGGTCGCCGGACTTTTTGGCAGCGAGGATGATTTCATTGACCTTCAGGCGCAGCTTGTCTTCGCCTTTGGACACGCCAATGAAGTTGGGCGAGTCTTTCAGCAACAGCTTGTATTCGGCGTTGAGCTGCGGGTTCTTGGCCATCAGGTTGCCTGCGACGGACGCACCGGTGGCAATCACCTGCACCTGGCCGGAGACGAAGGACGAGACGGTGACGTTGTTGTCTTCAAAACGCTTGATGTCGGCGGTAGGCGGTGCCAGTTTAGTCAGCTCCTGGTCTTCGATCGCCCCGCGGGTCACACCGACCGATTTGCCCGCCAGATCCGCAAAGCTTTTGATGCTGACGCTCTTGGCGGCAAACACAGCCTGAAAGAAGGGCGAGTAGGCTACGGTGAAGTCAATCACGGCTTCGCGCTCGGCATTTTTGCCCATCGACGAGATCACCAAGTCGGCCTTTTTGGACTGCAGATAGGCCACGCGGTTGGTGCTGGTCACGGGGGCCAGTTCCACCGCCACGCCGAGCTTGGTGGCGATGTAGTTGGCCATGTCGATGTCCAGGCCCTGGGGCTTCAGGTCGGTGCCGACAAAGCCGTAGGGCGGGAAGTCGGTGGGGATGGCGATGGTGATCTTTTTGGCCTTGAGCACGTCGTCCAGTGCGGTCTGGGCGTGGGCACCCAGGCTGGCGAGCAGGGCGATGGCGGCGAGGCCGGATTGGAAGTGGCGGCGGGTGAACGGGATAGCGGGGGACGTACGTGTCATAGCAGGGCTCCTAGGTAAGTGGAAGGGTCGTCGGGGGGCGCATCCATGCCGGTGCCGGGTTTGGATTTGGCCTTACGGGATCTTGTATGCAAGTCTTGTGCCGCAGATGCTGCTTTGGCTGAAGAGCCCACCGGTGCCAGGGCATCGCGCAACTGGGCCAGCGGGTCGATGCTGACCGGCAGCCGCAAAGCGTGCTGCACCGTGCCGATGTGTGCGGCCATGAGTTGTTCGGCCAGGGCGGTGTCGCCTTTTTCTAGCGCGGCGACGATTTGCACGTGGTCTTCGCAGGACTGCTCGGCGTTGTGCGAGGACTGGTAGAGCATGGCGATCAGCGTAGTGCGGGCGGTGAAGTCGCGCAGCGTGTCGGCCAGCAGGCTGTTGCCAAGGCATTCGGCCAGGCACACATGGAAGTCGCCCAGCAAAAAGCTGCGCGTGCCTACGTCACTGCCTTTAACTGCGGCCTGCTCCTCTTTCAGGTGCTGTTTGAGTCGCTTCAGGGCAGGCTTTTCAATGCCTTGCAGGCTGCGGATCAGCCCGGTTTCGATCACCCGGCGGGCCTCAAAGGCCTCGCGGGCTTCGTCTTGCGAGGGCTCTATCACATACCAACCCCGGCGTGCGCTGACGGTGACGATGCCGCGTGCCGCCAGCCGGGTCAGTGCCTCGCGCACGATGGTGCGGCTGCAGTCGAACAGCATGGCCAGCGGCTGCTCGCCCAGGCGCGCGCCAGGGGCGAGTTTTTGCGCCATCACGGCTTCGATGATGCGGGTACTGATGTCGGCGGCAGTGGTCATTGCTGCGGATTATGCAGAAACTGTGCCAACTGATATACAAGATATGTGCACCTATTCGGTGACTATTCAGTGACCATTCGGCGTATTTCGCACCAATCGGGGACGTAAGGCCTGCAAGCTGTTACGCTAATTCCTTGGCGGCAGGCGCAGCGTGAGCATCGGCACTAAGATTCGTCCATGCTATTGCAGACTTCCGTTGTGGCCTTGGTGCTGCTCACCGCCTTGCTGGTGGGGGGTGTACTGTGGCTTGTGCACCGCCAACGCCTCCACGGCCTGCAGCAACGCCTGGAGGCGATCACCCAGACCTCTACCGATGCCATCAGTTGGGAGGGCCTGGACGGCGTTGTGCACCGCTGGAGCCCGGGCGCAGAAGCTATGTTTGGCTACACCGCGCAGCAGATGCAGGGGCAGACGCTCCAGCGGCTCGTTCCCGCCGACCGCTTGCACGAAGAAGACGCTTTGCTAGAGGCCTTGGGCACCGAGGTGCAGACCCTGGACACCCTGCGCCTGCACCAGGACGGCAGCCTGGTGCCGGTGTCAATCGCCCTGGTGGCCCTGGTGGATGGCCAGGGGCGGCGTACCGGCGTGGCCCGGGTGGTGCGCGACACCACGCGGCTGCAGGTGTCGGCCGAGCTGATCCAGTCCATGGCTTTCAACGATGCCTTGACCGGCCTGCCCAACTGGCGTTTGCTGCGCGACCGGATTTGGCGGGCACAGCTCAACAGCGGTCGGCAGCGCTCTTACTTTGCGGTGCTGTACGTCGATGTGGACAACTTCAAAGCCGTCAACGCCACCTATGGTCGCGCGGTCGGCGACAAAGTGCTGGTCGAGGTGTCGGTACGGCTGATGGCCGCCATCCGGCAAAACGACACCGTGGCCCGGGTACGCGGCGATGAATTCGTGGTGCTGCTGGAAGACCTGGGCGGCAAAGAGCCCGCAGCCGTCCACCATGTGAACGCCGTGGCCGACAAAATCTGGGACATGCTGGAGCGCGATTACGCGGTGGCTGCCTTGCCTGTGCGCTGCACGGCCAGCATTGGCATCCAGCTGCGGCTGGGCGGCAACGGCAGCGTGGACCAGATCATCCAGGCCGCCGATGCCGCCATGGAGCAGGTCAAGCAGGGCCGTAAATCCATTGCACGCGGTGTGTTTGGCGGCGTGGGTTAGCCGCGCTGCACTCTTACCCGTTGCACATTCCCAGGCTGCGCGGTCGATACCGGCACCACGCCTGTCGCATGGCGCTGGTTGTTGCACACATCGTGGCTGATGGCCAGGTTCTCCAGGTGGCTGTTGCCGCCCTCGCTCAGGGGCTGGATGTGCTCCAGCGTGGCAGCGGCGGGCAGCACATGTTCGCCACACACCCAGCACGGCACCACGCCATGCAGTTGGCGGGCCACAGTTTTGTAGATTTTGTCGCGGGTGTGGCCGAGTCGGCTCATGGCGTGTCTCTGGAATTGATTTGCTATTTATTGTATAGCTGGTGGCGTATGTTCTATATGCGCTGGAGGCTGTTTTTATTCAAATTTTGTACTTGGCGGGCGCGCCGCTTTTTGTGCCACACCAGTACACCCGTGACCGACAGCACCGTAACCGCCAGCCCCAGCAGGCAGATAAACAACCTGAACGGCCATCCCCACGTGGCCGCCATGTGCAGGGCGGCGAGCCAGATGCGGATGGTGTCCCCCGCGGCCGCGCCGGTGGGCCGCCAGAGGTGGCGCTGTGCGCCGGTATGGGCATCGAAGTACAGGCTGGTGGCGCCGCCGTGGTCGCGCGGGTCCAGGCTGCTGAGCACGTCGTAGCGGTACAAGGCCTTATGCGGGTCGTAGACCAGGGCTTCTTCTTCCAGAACGGCGAAGCCGTGCTGCAGCGCCGCCTGCGCCATCAGGCTGCGACCGATGGCGCGGGCCTCGGGCCAGGCGATGCCGGGCTCGGGCTGCGGACGCGGCAGCAGCGGCAGGCTGCGGGTGTTGGGCTGGTAGTCCACCAAGATCGACATGGTGGGCTTGTAGACCTCGGTGAGGTTGAAGGCGACGCTGCTCCAGGCCAGCACGAACAGCATCGCCCAGGGCCACAGGCCGCTGGCGCGGTGCAGGTCAAAATTCAGCTTGTGGCTGCCGCTGCCCCAACGGATTTTCCAGGCTGGCCACCATCGGCTGAACCAGGGCTTGGATGTCTTCGCGCGGAGCGGAAAGCTGAGGTAGGCCCCGACGAAGCAATCCAGCGTCCACAGCAACGCCACGATGCCGAAGGCATAGCTGCCCACCGTGCCGAGCGCCAGCGAGTAGTGCATGCGGTAGACGAAGGGCATCAGGTTCTTGCTGCCCTGCGACAGGTCGCCCCAGCGGCGCTCGCCCAATATTTCGCCCGTGGCCGGGTGCACGAAGACTGGTTGTTGGGCAGCGGGCCAGGTTCTCCCACCCGCGTGAACAGCAGGAATTTGGCCGCGTGGCCCGGCTCCTGCCGCAGCTTGGCGTACGTGACGCGGGCTTGCGGGTAGCACGCGGCCACCAGGGCACGCAGCACCAGCGGGTCGAGCGGTTGCATCATAGGATCCACCCGGAACAAGCGCGGGCTGATCCACGCCTCCAGCGCGTCGTTCCAGGCCAGCAGGCTGCCGGTGAGCCCGGCCACCAGCAGAAAGCCCGCCATCACCAGGCCGACATAGCGGTGCACGGCCACCAGCAGCGGCCGCATCACCAGCCTAGGCATCACCAGCGGTAACGCAGGCTGGCAATCGCGGTGCGGCGTGCGCCGTACTGGCAAGAGTTGTAGCAGTAGCCCGCGTAAATTTTGTCGCCCAGGTTGCTGACGTTCAGGCTGATCTGCGCGCCGCGCAGGGCGCTGCTGGCCTGGCCCAGGTCGTAGCGCAGCGCAAGGTCGAACAGCGTTACGTCGGACACGCTCCAGGTGTTCAGGTTGTTGCCGTAGCGCTTGCCGATGTGGCGCAGGCCGCCGCCCAGGCTGAGCCCGCGCAAGCCTTCTGATGTAAACGCGTAGTCGGCCCAGGCCGAAGCCAGGTGTTTGGGCGCGTTGGGTACGGACTTGCCGACCAGGTCGGGTATACCGTTGCGGTCGCTGTCGGTGTTGTCCTTGGTGATGTCGGCATCGGTGTAGGTATAGCTGCCGCTCAGGGTCCAGTCGCGGGCCACCACGGCCTTGCCTTCGAGTTCCAGGCCGCGCGAACGCACCTCGCCGGTCTGGACCAGGTAGTTGGTGTGCGCCGGGTCGGTGGTGCTGGCATTTTGTTTGCGTAGGTCGAACACCGACAGCGCCAGCATGCGGCTGCCGTCCTGCGGCTGGTATTTCATGCCGATTTCGAACTGCTGGCCGGTCTCGGGCTGGAACGGTGTGCCGTCGAAGCTGCCAATGCTGGTCACCGGCATGAACGAGGTGGCGTAGTTGGCGTACGGCGTGATGCCGGATTCGGACAGATAGGCCAGCCCGGCCTGGCCGGTAAAGGCGCTGTCTTGCATGCGGGCTACGGTGTTGCCGCTGGTGCGCTGGCGTTCGCTGCGGTAGTCGGACCAGTCTTGCCGGCCACCCAGCGACAGCACCCACTTTTTGTCGTATTTGAGTTGTTCCTGCAGGTACAAGCCGGTCTGGCGCAGGTCGTTCTGGTTGTAGCCGGTGGCCGCCGGGCGCGGTGCCGACACGTAGACCGGCGCGAACAGGTTCAACGTGCCCGATGCGCCGTCGCCCGTCACGGTGTGGCCGCTGCCACGCACGTAGTCCAACCCGACCAGCATGGTGTGCTCGGCTGCGCCGGTGTTGAAGCGTGCCTGGGCCTGGTTGTCGGCGCTCCACTGGTCGCCGTCGGTGACCATCAGCGAATTGGTGCTGGTGACGTTGCGCTGGTTGGCCGCGTAGGTGGTGAGGATGCCCAGGCCCCCAGCGTCAGCCTTGGTTTGCGAATAGCGCAGGCTCTGGCGCAGCGTCCACGTTGCATTGGCGCGGTGTTCCAGCTGGTAGCCAAAGTCGGTGTTCTGGTAGGTTTTGCCTGCGTCCGTGCTTTGCGCGCGGTTCACCGGGATTTTGCCGTTGGGGTTGGGCAGTACGGTGCCGGAGGCGGGCAGCAGGTTGATGCCGCCGCCCTTGTTGTGCTGGTATTCGGCGCGCAGCGTTACGTCGGTTTGGGTTGTCGGGTGCCAGGCCAGCGTGCCAGACAGAAAGTCGCGCTGGTCTACCAGGTAATCGGTCTGGGTGTCGCCGTCGCGCTTCAGGGCGGTCAGGCGGTAGGCCAGTTGGCCTTCGGTGTCGATTGGGCCGCTGAAATCGGCGGCCACCTGCTTGCGGTGGAAGCTGCCAACTTGCACCTCCACTTCGCGCTGCGGCAGGTCGGTGGGCTGCTTGGACACCAGGTTGACGATGCCGCCCGGCACGTTCTGGCCGAACAGCACCGACGCCGGGCCGCGCAGCACTTCGATGCGCTCCAGCGCATACGGCTCGACCGACTGCCGCCCGGTGAAGGCGATGGTGGCGATGCGCATGCCGTCGCGGTAGAAGAAGTCGCTGGTGCCGGTGGTGCTGGTGAAGCCGCGCAGCGCAATCTGCTGCGAATCGGTTGAATACGGGTTGTTGGCAGAGAACACGCCCGCCGTGTAGCCCAGCGCCTGCACGATGCTGCTGGGCTTTTGGTCGTCCAGCTCCTGGCGGGTGATGACCGAGATGGCGCGGGGGATCTCGCCCAGCGGCGTGTCGGTCTTGGTGGCGGTGGCGCTGCGCTGGGCGATATGGCCCTTGACCGGACCGTTGGCCCGTTCCCGCTCGGCCTGGGCGGTGACCCTCACCTCCGGCAGGGTTTGCGCGGCGGCCGACGGCAGCCGTTCTACCACCAGGGTGCGGCCGTCCACCCGGCCCTGCAGGCCGCTGCCGCGCAGCAGGCTTTCCAGCGCGGTGCGCAGATCTGGCGTGGGGGCGATGGCCAGCGCCTGGCGGCCCTGTAACTGGTCGTGCGGCGCGACCAGTTGCAGGCCGGCCTGGCGGGCGAGTTGCACCAGGGCCTGGTCCAGCGGCTGGGCGGCCAGGGCATACGGGGCCTGGGCCCAAGCGGGGGCATGGAATGCGATGGCCAGGGTCGTCAGGGCGAAAAGGGAAGGGCGGGTCATCCGGTGGAACTCCATCAATGCAGGTTAAAAACAAGGTCTCACTTCCATGAACACCTGGCCCGCTAAATTCCCTCAGGTTTTTTAATTCTTTGGCGTGATCTCCACCGCGCCATCCGCTGCCAGCGCTACCCGCACCGGCAGCGACCGGGGCAGCAGCCGCAGCCATTCACCGGTACTGGCGGTACGCAAGCGGCCCAGCACCGGCAACTGCGCCACGCCGGGAGCCACGCGTATGGGGTGCGGGTAGTAGCGCGCCAGGCGCTGCACCGCAACGGCCAGCGGCGTGCCGCGAAAGTCCAGCCAGCCGCTGCGCCAGGGGGCTATGTCTTGGGTGTCAGTGGGCAGCGCGCGTTGCAGTTGAGGTGCTTGGGCGGGCGCGATGCGCACCTGGTCACCGCCCAGCAGGTCTACCGGTGGGCCATCCAGCGGCTGCACCTGTACGCGGCCCGATGCCACGGCCACCAGCACCGCGCCGTCTTCCATCTCCACCGCGAACTGGGTGCCCAGCACGGTGATGCGGGCCAGCGCGGTGTCCACCACAAACGGGCGTTCGGTGTCGCGCGCCACGGCAAAGAAGGCGCTGCCCGCCAGCAGGCGCACGCTGCGGCGGTCGGCATACAAGGCCACATCGGCGCGGCTGGCGGCATCCAGCGTCAGCACGCTGCCATCGGGCAGGGTTTGCTGTAACTGGCGTGCGGTAGGGGTTTGCAGGGCCAGTGTGAACGTGGCTACGCGGCTGCGCCACTGCTGCCAGACGGCATGCGTTACCGTGGTTGCCGTACCCAAGCCCACCACCGCCAGCAGGGCTGACAAGGTTTGGCGGCGGCCGTGGCGCGGGCTGCGGACAGGCGGATCGCCGCGCCAGCGCAGCATGGCGGCGTGCACGCTGTCCATGGCCAGCAGGATGTCGCGTTCCACGGTTTTGACGGAGATGCCGTGCTGCAACGCCAGGGCTTGCTGGCCCACACCGTCGAGCCGGTGGGCCAAAAAAATGCTGCGGCAACGCGCGGGCAGGGCGTGCAGTGCGGCTTCGATGGCCGCAATGGCCTGCTGCAGGCCGAGCCGCTGGGCTGCGTCGCCGGTAGGGGGGTCGGCGTACAACGCAGTGTCGGTACCCGGTACAAAGAGCTCGGCCCCCCGGTCGTGGTGGCGGTGCAGGTTGGCAGCCAGGTTGGCGGCCACGGTGTACAGGTAGGCGCGGGTGTCAGAGTCGGGTGCCAGTACTGGCGGGGTCAGCGCCTGGTTTCGTTCGGCCAGTCGCATCCAGGTGTCGTGGGCCAGGTCTTGCGCGGTGTCCACACAGCCGGTGCGGCGGGCCAGAAAACGCAGCAGCCCCCGGTAGTGGGTGGGAAAGTCCGCCAGCAGGGCATGGGTGGGGGCAAGCGACATGGACGGCAGGCACTACTTTGTTGAGAATAATTCTCATTATAGTTGTGCTGACCGGTTCAACCTGCCCAAAGACGGCATGGCTCAGAAGCCTGTTGCTACATATTTAATAGCATATAGCGCAGATGGAATATGCGCTAGAGCCCTAAAACGCTTAAAAAATTACCTTGTGGACTCATCGGTACAACCCGAGCGCGCCGATGCGGCGTTCAATCTCCAGCGCCATCTTTTTGTAGCCCGGGCCGTCCACCCCGCCAAAGCGTTTCTGGAACTCTGCGGCTTGCAGGTCTTCGGGCAGGTCGCTGACCTTGGGCAGCAGGTCGGCATCGCCCAGGCCCTGGGCCAGGCGTTTTTGCAGGCTGAGCTGGGCGGCGGCACCGCCGGTGGCCAGCTCGCCCAGGCGGGTGCCAGCGCGGTCGGCGGCCAGGTCGTTGAACGAGAAGCCGCTGCCGCCTTGCGCATCGTCCAGCTCTTTGTATACGCCCACCATGTCGGCCAGCGGGCTGCCTGCGGCGGCCGCCAGCGCGGCAGAGATGCTGAAGTGCTGGGCAGTGTCGGTGCGGCCCGCCAGGGTGGTGGTGCGCAGCGCGGGCCGCGGCCAGTCGCGCGCGGCGGGCAGGATGGCCCCGATACCCTTGCCATTGACATAGAAGGCCAGTGCGACCAGGGCGGCACGGTGTTCGTCGGCCAGGCTGTTAGTGGCATCGCTACGTTGCGCAGCCAGCTCTAGCAGGGGCTGTACCAGCGCGCCCAGGCTCAGGGTGCGCGGGCCGGGCTGGGCGGCCGCTTCGACCAGGCGGCCCTGGTAGGCCTGCAGCCGGGCCTGTACCTCGGGGGGCACCAGGGCGGCCTGGAGCTGGGCGGGGATGGCATCGTTCCACACAAACTGCACGCTCAGCACGCCGTTGCGCACGCCCACGTGCTGGATGCTGTCGGCAGCCGCGCCCGCCACGGATGTGGGGCTGGCCTGCAGCCGCCACAGGCCAAAGCGCAGCAACTGGTTGGCGATCTTGGGCGGCACGGTGAGGCGGCCCAGGGTCAACCGGTCGATCTGCGGAGTGCCCGGCGTCTCTAGCAGCACGGCCTGGATGTTGAGGTAGTCGCCAAACGGATTGGGTGGCAAAAAGGTGCTGGCGCGCAAGGTGGCGCTGCCATCTTGCAGCAGCACCTGGGCGCGGGTGTGGGGGCGTTGGCTGGCGATGTAGGCCACTGCCAGGTTCAGGTCGTCCTCGCCCAATTGCAGGGTGCGCAGCGCGCCCGGCGGCGTTTTGCGCGGGTCGATGCGGGCCAGCAGGCGTTGCGCGCTGGCCATACGGCTGGGGGTGATGCTGTTGCCAGGGGCAGTAGCCAGCAGGGGTGCATCGTCGATGGCCAGGTATGCGGCCCAGGCCAGGGCCAGCGGGATACAGAGCAGGAGAGTCAAGACAAGGGTGCCCAGCAGGCGGCGGATTCGGGACCAGAAGAGGGGCATTTTTAACTTGAAAAAACTTTGATGGCTCGGGTGCTCTGCACCGAGTCCATAAAGTTAGGGTGGGGTGAAGAAGCTCACGTCGTTGCGTCCGCCGGCTTTGGCGTGGTACATGGCGTTGTCGGCATGGGAGAGCAGCTGCTGTACATCGGTGCCGTCTTGCGGATAGCGACTGATGCCAATGCTGGCGGTAACGTGCACACTGTGCCCGCTAAGCAGATACACGGGTTCTACTGTATGCAGGATTTTATCGGCGATAAGCTGTAGTTCTGCCATGTCGTGCTGCTCTTCCACCACCACGATGAATTCGTCGCCACCCAGCCGCGCCACCAGGTCACCGCCGCGCATGCAGGACTGGATGCGCTGGGCCACTTGCTGTAACAGTTGGTCGCCCGCTATGTGGCCCAGCGTGTCGTTGATAGATTTGAAATGGTCCAGGTCGATGAACAGGATGGAAAACGGCAGGCTTTTGCGTTCGCACCGGCACAGAATGCGCTGCAGCGCGTCCATGCACATGGCGCGGTTAGGCAGGTCGGTGAGTTCGTCGTGGTAGGCCCGGTGGTGCAGGGCATTTTCGGCCCGCTTGCGCAGTTCGATGTTGTTGAGCGCATTGAGCATGCAATCCTGGCCCTGGAATTGGATCCTCTGGGACGACACCAGGGCCCAAAAGCTGCCACCTTGCCGGTCCTTCAACTCCACCTCCCAGTCTTGCATGCTGTCCTGGCCCTGGAAGCGCTGCAGCCACTGCGCGCGGTCTTCCGGGCGGCAGTAGAAGTCTTTGGAGTTGGCGTTCTGCAGGTCTTGCATGGTGGTTTTGAACTGCGCCAGCGCCCGCTGGTTGGCGTACAGCACGGTGCCTGTGTGTTCAGACGTAATCGTCATCGGGAAGGGACCGGCCTGCAGCAGTTTCTGTAGTTGCTGCCCGCCTTCTTGCAGCGCGCGTTGCAGGCTCTCGCTGTCGCGCACCAGCCGCCGCGAGAACACCAGCGCAGCGGTGGCCAGCAGGGTGGCGGCAATGAACATGGTCCACAGCAAGGCACTTTTGGCACGCCGCGAGGCTTCGCCCAGCGAATAGGAGAACGCGTCGGCCAGTGGTGCCAGCGTCAGGCTGATCTGGTACAGCTCTTCCTGGATATCGTTGGCCATGGGCGCGTCCAGGGTCTGGGTTTGCACGGCGGTGTGCAGGCGCTCGCCGACCACCTGCAGGTGGTCGATGCTGGTGTCGGCCGTGGCCCAGAGCGTTATGGCCCGGTCGATTTCTGCAACCTGGCGAAAGTTGCGAAACAGGCTGACCATGCCGTCTATGTCGTCAGGGTGGTTGCGCCCTAGCAGCAGGCCCTGGCGGGATAGGTGCAGGTTGGGCTGGGGTTTGTCCAGCTCCAGGCGGAACTGGCGGTCGCCCAAAATAATGCCCAAGGCGCTGGAGTAGGCTTGGTAGTCGCGCTCGTCGCGGGTGTTGGCGTAGCGGGACAGTGCGTAGATGGCATCCCGTTCGGCTTTGGACCACAGACCTTCGCCCCCCACAAAAGCCCGCGCCGCCGACAGCACACCCATGCTGTAGTAGGCAAAACCAAGCGTTGCGCCTACCAGGGCCAGAAACAGCCAAGCGATCCAGATCAGGCGTTGCCCACGCCGTGCTGGCGGCTGGGAACTTGGTTCCTGGAGATGGGTGGGCGCCATGTTGCGTACGCTTACATCAGTGCTTATGTCCGCAGTATAAGAAAATGTTTGGGCTCGTAGGGTCGAAAAAATCAGCTGTTGGCTGGGGACTTGGTTGACTTGGTTGACTTGGTTGCCTTGGACTCCTTTGGCGTGGCTTTGACGATGTTGCAGTGCAACTTCAGCGCGGCCATCGCTTCCACCAGCCGGGTATCGCGTTCGTCCAGCAGGTCGCGCTGGTTTTCCTCGACAAAGTTCTGCCACAGCGTTTGGTAATCACCATGGTGCTCGTGCGGGGCATATTCGCGGATGAAGTCGCTGGCCTGCTGCGGGTGGAAGCCGCCTTTGCGGATCTTGCGCACGATGCTGGCGGCGGTGGTCTCGGTCAGCGTGGTCTTGCGGGCCGCACCGGTGGCGATGCACAGGAAGAGGGTGATCAGCGAGCTGTCGTCGGTGTGCCGCTGGGTCACTTTGAGCCACTGGTCGGAAATCGCCCGGTCGAGTTCGCTGATGTCGTCCACGCCTTCATCCAGCCAGAAGTAGCGGCCCATGAAGGCCAGGGACTGGATGAATAGCTTGCGCGGCTTGACGCTGGCGTCCAGGATTTTCTGCAGGTCGTGCTCTTGCATGCTCTCCAGCGTGGCCTGCAGCACCGGCTGGAACTGCGCGGGCGCACCCTGGGGCAGCGCCAGCGGCACGGCTTTGCCACCCTCGGTGCGTTTGCGCAGCAGGTTGACCACGGTTTCAAACTGCGCCCAGTTGGGCATCAGGCTGCGGCCTGCGGCAGCGCACAGCAGGGCAGTGCGGATGACGGCCTCGCTGTCGGTGTCGGCGGCCTGCAGCTCGCGCCGGGCCACACCCAGCTTTTGGGCAAACCACATGGCGGCTTCGATGCGGGTTTCGATCTCGCTGCGCTTGGCCAGTTCCAACTGGATTTCAGGCAGGGGCTTCAGGGCCCATTTGGCCAGCACCGGGATCAGTTCGTCGCGGAACTCACCGCTGTCTTGCATGCTGAAGTGGGTGTTGTCTGGCAGGGTCAGCAGGGCTTTGAGCATGTCGGAGCCGGCCTTGGAGCGCGACAGGATGGAGTGGTCGCGCAGCAGCGTGGCCGCCGCATGCAGGTCGCCATCACTCACATGTTCCAGGTGCAGGCTGACCAAGTTGACCATGCGCTCGCGCGACTTCTCCAGCTCGGGCCGCAAGAATTCGGTGCCAAAGTAGCGCGCAATCTGCACCATGCCCTTGGGCGCATCGTTGCGAATCGACTCCAGCTTGGCCGCGTCGATCAGCCCGTGCTGCAGGCCATAGCGCAAGGCTTTTTCAAAAAATGGGCGGTGGTCGTAGACGGCAATGCCGGTGTCTTGCATGGTTCGGGAACTCGCAATGTGTGAAACGGAACGGAATCATTCCAGAAACACCGTGGAACTGGCTTTGCCAGGCCACTGGTGTTGCCCCCTGCAAGGGGGGTGGCGCTGTTACACGCAGTGAACAAGCCTGGGGGTGTGCTCTAGATTGCCGATTCTTCGTCTGGGTCCACCGCGCGTTTTTGCGAGCCTTCGCCTTCGCCGTGGGTTTCGCGGAACGGAGTGTGGCCGCCCTGGTGGTGGCCGTCTTCTTCTTCCTCGGACTCCTCTTCAAAAGCCTTGACGCGGGCGCGCAGGATCACCATGACTTCGATCAGGATGTCAGGGCAGTGGGTGCGCAGCAGCCAGGTAAATTCCATCCAGTCGTGGTCGGCGACTTCGTCCTGGTCGACCTTGAAGTCGTTGTACATCTGGGGCACCAGTTCGGCCTCAGACAGTACTGCGCCCGTGTCTTCCGAGGCTTCAAAGGTGCCGGTACGCAAAAAGCTTTCGACCCGGCCCCAATGGTCGGCCAAGTAGTCGGCCAGCGCATCGCAGCCGCCTTCGCGTTCGCCAATGGCGCGCAGAAACTCGACCGGGTCGTTGTCATCCCGGAAGATGACCGAATTCATCATGCCGCGCAGGTGGGCGTGGGTCAGGTCTTTGTACTGCTTTTCGATGACCACGGCGCGCGAGAACTGCTCGGGCGTGACCAGCAGGTTGATGACCGAGTCTTTGGACGGGTCGTACTCGCGGATCACGGCCAGCAGGTCTTTGGGCGGCAACTGGTCCAGCGCCAGCACCAGGGCGTGGTCGCCTTCTTCGTCGGCCAGGGTGACCAGGGCGGCTTCGGCGCCGACGATGTCGCCAGCGAGGATCAGGCTTTGGGCTTTGATGATGGCGGGGTAGTGCATAGGGGTTTAACCTTTTAGGCTTTGGGCGGCTTGTGGTCGAAGCCTTGTTCTTCCATCCAGGCCGCACCGGCGTCTTCGCGGTCGCGGGCTTCTTGCTCTTCGGGGTCGATGTCTTGGTCTTCTTCGTCCTCGTCATCTTCCACCGGTGCGCCGCGGTCGTCGGCGCGGGTGTACAGGTATTCCAGGCAGGCGGCAATCACCATGAAGATTTCGCCAGTGGGTTCGCGCAGCACGCGGGCGGCCAGGGGCACAGCCCAGGGTGCCAGGGTAATGGTGCGGGCCAGTTGGTCCCAGTCAGGGAATTCCTCGGGCTCCAGTGCCACCAGCAGGTCCATGGCCTTGGGGCTGGGGAAGCGAAAGCCCTGGTGGAAGGCAGCGGCCAGCATTTCCGGGCTGTCGTCCATCATCACCAGCAAAAATTCGAGCTGGCTGCGCTTTTCTTTCAGGCGGCGGTCGAGCACGTTCTTGCCTTCGGAGTCGGACACCAGGTCGTCCATCTCGGCATCGTAGGCGCGGGCATGGTTGGCAAAGTAGCGGGAGAGTTTCATTGCAGTGCTTGGTCTAAGTAGTTGTGCCAGATTTCGCGGGCGGTCTCTAAGGGATCGTCTAGCAGGCCCCGGCGGCGGTTGTCGTCATAGGTTTTGCGGCGCTCGTCGTCACTCAGCACATCGTAGGCGGTTTGCACCGCGCGGAAAAGCTGCGGGGCATCGGCGGCGGCGTTGCGGTCCGGGTGGTACTGGGCGGCGCGCTGCCGGTAGGCTTTTTTGATATCGGCCAGCGTCGCGGCTGCGGACAGGCCTAGCGCGGTGTAGTGGTCTTGCATGGGGAGTGTCTTCGCAAAAAAAGACAGCCCGACAGGCTGCTGGCGGGCTGTGCTTGGTTGGCGACGCGGCATCGTCGACAAATGATTTTAACTGCCTGCCTGGCGCGGCTAATTTTTAAAGGAAAATGGCCTCTGGCGCAGGTGAGATATACGCAAGTAGCTATATTTTATGTAGCAAGACGATTTTTAGAGGGCATGCGCCACCAACCGGAAGTCCGGGTCTTCCGCAAATGGCTTCACGGTGAAGCCCAGGCTGCGCATCAGCTTGAGCATGCCGGGGTTGCTGGCCAGCACCAGGCCTTCGATGTCACTCAGGCCTTTTTCGCGGGCGACTTCCATGATGCTGAGCATGAGGCGGCTGCCCAGGCCGCGGCCGCTGTAAGTATCGGCCACCACCAGCGAGAACTCGCAGCTGGTGCTGTCGGGGTTAGTGATGAAGCGCGACACACCCAGGATGCGTTCGGTCTCCAGGATGCTGCCGTCGTCGGTGACTGTGCGCTCCTTGAACACCGCCACCAGGGCCATCTCGCGGTCGTAGTCCATCAAGGTGAAGCGCGATAGCATGCTGGGCGGCAGCTCGGACAGCATGGACACATAGCGGAAGTAGCGGCTCTCGGCCGACAGGCCGCGCACCAGGTCTTGCAGCATCTGGGCATCGTCCGGGCGGATGGGGCGTACGGCGTACTGGCCGCCGCCACGCAGCGGCCACACATGCTCGTAGTGGGCGGGGTAGGGCAAGATGGCCAGGTGCTGGTAGCTTTGGCCACGTCCGCTGTGGCCGACCGGTGCACTGTCGATGACGATGCGCGCATCCACCGCCACCGCGCCCGAGGCATCGACGATGACCGGATTAATGTCCATCTCGCGCAGCTGGGGCAGGGCGCAGACCATTTCTGACACGCGCATTAGCACCTGCTCCAGCGCGTGCATGTCTACCGGGCTGGCACCGCGCCATTCGCCCAGGGTTTCGGCCACCCGAGAGCGCTCAATCAGGCTGCGGGCCAGAAACTGGTTCAGTGGCGGCAGCTCCATGGCGCGGTCGTTCAGCAGTTCGATCATGGTGCCGCCCGCGCCAAAGGCGATCACCGGGCCAAACGGGTCGTCGGTCACCAGGCCGATGTAGATTTCGCGGCCGCGCTTGTGGCGGGCCATGTTTTGCACCGTGACACCGTTAATCCGGGCCTGCGGCATCTGCCGGGCCACCAGGGCCACCATGTCGTTGTAGGTATCGCGCACGCCCACGGCGTTGGCGATGTTCAGCGCCACGCCGTCCACGTCGGATTTGTGGCTGATGTCGGGCGAGTCGATCTTCAGCGCCACCGGGTAGCCCAGCTGGGTGGCGATCATCATGGCCTCGTTGGCGCTGCGGGCCAGCACGGTGTGCGTCACCGGGATGTGGAAGGCGGCCAGCAGGGCTTTGGATTCCATCTCGGTCAGCACCTTGCGGCGCTCGGCCAGCACGCTCTCGATCAGCAGGCGCGCGCCTTCGATGTCGGGCTTGGCCAGGGCCGACAGCGGCGGTGGGGTTTGCTGCAGCAGGCGCTGGTTTTGGTAGAACGAAGCGATGTTGCCAAACGCGCCCACCGCCGCCTCGGGCGTGCGGAAGGTAGGGATGGCGGCGGCATTGAGCAGCGTACGCGCGTCCCCCACCGAGGCGTCTCCCATCCAGCAGGTCAGCAGCGGCTTGGTGGTGCGCGGCATGAACTCGGCCAGCGCGGTGGCAATGGCGCTGGCATCGCAGCCGCCTTTGGGCGAGTGGATCACCAGCAGGCCATCGACCTGCGGGTCGGCGCTGGCGGCCTGCACGGCGGCCAGGTAGTGGGTGGGCGTGGCATCTTCGGACAGGTCTACCAGATCGGTCAGCGTGGCCAGTGGCGGCAATTGGGATCGCAGGGCCGCGACGGTGGCGGCGCTGAGCGTGCCCAATTGCAGGTCGATTTCGCTGATCCAGTCGGCCGCCAGCACGCCGGGGCCGCCGCCGTTGGTCACGATGGCCAGCCGCTTGCCCACCGCCCGGTAGCGCGATGCCAGGCATTTGGCGGCCGAAAACAGCTGCACGAAGGAACGCACCCGCACCGCCCCCGCCCGGCGCAGGGCCGCGTCGAACACGTCGTCGCTGCCGACGATGGTGCCCGAATGGGTTTGCGCCGCCTTGTTGCCACCGGCCTTGTGCCCGGCTTTCAGCACCACCACCGGCTTGGCGTTGGCCGCGGCGCGCAGGGCGCTCATGAAGCGGCGCGCGTCCGAGATGCCTTCCATGTAGACCACGATGCTGTGGGTGTTGGCATCAACGGCCAGAAAATCCAGCACCTGGGCCAGATCCACGGCGGTGTTCGGCCCCAGCGACACCACGGTCGAAAAGCCCACCGCGTTTTGCTGCGCCCAGTCCAGAATCGACGCGGTCAGCGCCCCCGACTGCGATACCAGCGCCAGATGCCCCGGCGCGGCCAGCGCCCCCGCCACGCTGGCGTTCAGCCCCCGGCGCGGGCTTTGGAAGCCCAGGCAGTTGGGCCCGAGCAAATGCATGCCGTGGCGCTTGGCCACCCGATGCAGGTCGGCCGCCAGCGCGGCGTTGATGCCGCTGGACACCACCAGGGCCGAGCGGCATTTGATGCGCCCGGCCACCTCCAGCGCGGCAGCCACGTCTTCAGGGGGCAGGGCGATGATGGCCAGGTCGGCCCGGGTTTGCGCCAGATCGGCCAGCGTGCCGGTGGTGTGGATGTCCAGAAAGCTGAGGCTGCCGCTGAACTGCTGGGCTTTGAGTGCCGCCAGCAGCGCCTGCGCCTGGGGCGTGCCGGGTGTGTCTGCCGCACCGGCAAACACCACGATGGAGTCGGGGGCAAAAAGGGAAGTCAGGTAGTGTTTGTCCATCAGTCATCTTAGAACAAGCCCTTGGCTACTGCGCTGTTGCACCGCTTTGCACGGCGGTTACGGCCCAGGCCTTCAGGTGGTCGATGAACCATCTGCCCGCAGGCCCCGGTGGCGTTGACGCCGTATGGCAGGCCGACATCGCCAGCGGGTAGCCGGTGCGCGGCATGCCGTCCACATCCAGCACGACCAGCGTGCCCGCTGCGATGTCCTGCGCCACCATGTGCAGCGGCATGCTGCCCCAGCCCACGCAGTCCTTCAAAAAGGCGTATTTGGTGGACAAGTCTGCCAGCCGCCAGGTGGAGGGTGACAAAACACCGTAGTCCCGGCCCGCCATCAGCTCGGACCGGTCGGTGAGCACCAGTTGCACGTGCTGCGCCAGCAAGCGCTTGGGAATCTGCTGTGGTACGTGTGCCAGAGGATGGCCAGGTGCCGCTACCATGACCAGCGTGACCTCGCCCAGGAGCTCGCTCACCAGCGTGGGAAATGCGACCGGCAGGGCGGCCAGAATGCCCAGGCTGCAACGCCCATCCAGCACCGGCTGGTAGCCCGCGCCCAGGCCCTCCACAAACAGCCGCAGCGGGGTGAGCGGAAACCGGCTGGCAAATGCCTTGGCGGCTTCGGTGATCACGGCGGTAGGAAAGAACACATCCACCACCACCGACAACTCGGCCTCCAGTCCCGCCGCCATGAGCTTGGCCCGGGCCTTGAGCGTGTCCACGCCCGACACGATGTTGCGGGCATCGGCCAGCAGCAGTACGCCTTCTGCGGTGAGCTTGGGGAAGCGACCTGAGCGGTCGAAAAGCGTAACGCCAATCTGCCCCTCCAGGCTGTTCACCCAGCCGCTGACCGCCGATTGCACGCGGTTGAGCTTGCGGGCGGCGGCTGAAAAGCTGCCTTCATCGACCGCTGCGATAAAGGTTCTGAGTTGATCGAGTGAAACACCATCCAGCATACGTAAATATGAAAATTGGCCATCCATCCCGAAAACAGATGGATTGCATCTCAATATACCGTCTTTTCAGAATGCATGAAAGGCCGCACCATTCGGGACTCTTTAGAACTTTAAGGAAACTACCATGACCTATTCCATCATCGGCTCCGGCAACGTCGGCACAGCCCTGGCCCGCCAATTCGCTCGCAATGGCATTCCCGTCGGCATCGCCAACACCCGCGGATCCGACTCCCTGGCCGCACTGGCGGCAGAACTGGGTGGCACCGTCACGGCCATGGCGCTGCAAGACGCACTGCAGGCGGACACCATCCTCCTGGCCATTCCCTTCATGGCCCACACGGCGGTGGGTGCTGCGGCATCGGACTGGACCGGTAAAACCATTGTGGACGCGATGAATACCTACGGTGTGCCGCCCGAAGCGCTTGCAGGTAAAGCCTCCAGTGATGTCGTGGCGGCCGCGTTTCCGGGGGCCCTAGTGGTCAAGACGCTGAACCAGTTGCCCGCGAAGCTGTTGGCAATGGATCCCGCTGAGCACGGGGGCCGCCGCGTGATGTTTTTAGCGGGCAATGACGAGGCTGCCTCTGCGGCGATCGTGCAGCTGGTGGCCGATCTGGGATTCGCTCCCATCTTGCTCGGCAAGGTCAGCGAAGTCGGTGCCTTGCTGGAAAAAGGCGGGCCGCTGGTGCTGAAAAACCTCATCAAGCACGGATAACAACGACGACCAGGCGCTGCTGGCACACCGTTTTCGGCATGCCTTAGCCCTCGGCCACCTGCAGCACCAGCTTGCCAAAGTTCTCACCCGCAAACAGCTTCAGCAGCGTTTCCGGGAAAGTGTCCAGGCCCACCACCACGTCTTCCTTGCTGACCATGCGGCCATCCTTCAGATAACCGGCCAGTTCGGCCACGGCTACGGGGTAGCGGTCAGCGTAGTCGAACACCACCATGCCTTGCATGCGGGCGCGGTTGACCAGCAGGCTGAGGTAGTTTTTCGGGCCCTGCACCGGCGTGGTGTTGTTGTACTGGCTGATGGCACCGCAGACCACGATGCGGGCCTCGCGGGCCAGTTGGGCCAGCACGTGGTCCAGGATGTCGCCGCCCACGTTGTCAAAGTACACGTCTACCCCGGCGATGCAATGCTCTTTGAGGCCATTGCGTACTGCGTCCGGTCCGGCCTTGTAGTCGATGCAGGCATCAAAACCCAGGGTTTCGACCACCCAGGCGCACTTGGCCGGGCCGCCCGCAATACCCACTACCTGGCAGCCCTTGAGTTTGGCCAACTGGCCCACCGTCTGGCCCACGGCACCGGCTGCGCCCGACACCACTACGGTTTCACCCGGCTTGGGCTGGCCGATGTCGAGCAGGCCGAAATAGCCCGTCATGCCGGGCATGCCCAGCACGTTGAGCCACTGCGTCAGGCTGCCCAGGGACAGGTCGATTTTAAAAAGGCCGTTGCGGCGCAGTTGCTCTTGGGGAATCAGCGCGTACTCCTGCACGCCCAGCGAGCCCGATACGTGGTCGCCCACCGCAAACAACGGGTTTTTAGACTCCACCACCACGCCCACGCCGCCTGCGCGCATCACCTCGCCAATGCCCACCGGAGGGATATAGCTTTTGCCTTCGTTCATCCAGCCGCGCATGGCCGGGTCGAGCGACAGGCTGAGCACCTTGACCAGCACGCCGCCCGCTGCGGGCTGCTGTGCGGCTTCGGTGGTGGCGCTCCAGTTGGCGCGGGTAGGCAGGCCATTGGGGCGGCTGGCAAGGCGGATCTGGTGGTTTGTGGTCATTGTCTGGGCTCTGGTAGGCAAAAAAAGCATGGTAACCAAACCAGGTTCCTTGACAGATCGCAAGCGTGACAGGCGGGCGACTGGTATATCCTTTACCTCTGAGCCAACCGAAGGAGTCTCTATGAAAGCTATTTGGAACGGCGCTGTGATCGCCGAGAGCGACGATATTGCCGTGGTCGAAGGCAACCATTATTTTCCGCTGAGCTCGCTGAACCGCGAGTTTGTGGGTTTCAGCAACCACAAAACCACCTGCGCCTGGAAGGGCCAGGCCAGCTACTACTCGCTGATGGTCAAGGGCGAGATGAATACCGACGCAGCCTGGTACTACACCAACCCTAAGATGGGTGCCGAAGAAGTGGCAGACCGCGTGGCTTTCTGGAAAGGCGTGAAGATCGAAGCATGAGCGCCGTGTTGCTTATCCCCCCCATCACGCCGCCCGCCCAGGTGGTGGACGTGCTGCGCCAACAGGCCTACGCAGCCCTCAGCCCTGAAGGCGTGGCCGCACTGGCTGGGTGCACCCTGACCGATTTGAACGGTTTGGTTCCTAGCTGGGACGACCTGCAGCCCGACGAATACCTGAAAGACGGTGGGCGCTACCGGCGTCGGCGCCACTCCTGTTTTGTGCTGCAAGGTGACACGCTGCAGCAGGTACCGCACCGCCCGCACTGGCAGCCGGTGGAGTACAACGCCTTGCACGGCGGCATGGAGCGCTGGTTTGCCCCCATGCTGTCTGATACCGTGGCCCAGCCCGCGTGGACCCAGTTGCTGGTGGCGCTGGGGCAGATTTGCTCCACGCTTAAAGGCAACCGCCAGGCCCCCTGGTACGTGGAAGCGCACCAGTTTCGCATCGACACCACCGACGGCATTGGCCGCCCCACGCCCGAGGGCGCGCACCGCGACGGCGTGGACTTTGTGGCCGTGCTGCTGGTGGGACGCGAGGGCATCAAGGGCGGTGAAACCCGGGTGTTTGAAGCCGATGGGCCCCACGGCCAACGCTTCACCATGACCGCGCCCTGGACGCTGCTGCTGCTGGACGATGCCCGCGTGGTGCACGAGTCCACCCCCATCCAGCCCACCGCACAGGGCGGTCACCGCGACACGCTGGTGCTGACCTTCCGGTCATCCCATTTTCAGAGCAGTTAAAACTACAACCCAAGGAGACACCATGGAACTACTCAACCACGACCTGGCCCATGAATTCCCGCAGCTCATTGGCAAGATGCGCAGCCTGAAGCTCAGCAGCTCGCGCTTTTTGCACCTGTTCAATGACTACGACGAAGTCAACCACGCCATCACCAAGATAGAGCAAGACGGCGGTGCGATTGGTGACGAGGCGATGGAGAATATGAAGAAGAAGCGGTTGAAGATCAAGGACGACATCTACCAGATGCTGGTGGCTAGTTAAGCTACAAAAATAATAGCTTCTAGCGCAGGTGTTATATGCGCTAGCAGCCTTTTTTCCTTAAAATCCAGGCTTGCGCTCAGATTGAAGCTGCGCGGCGCACTGGCGACCAGGTAGCCGTAGCCCGCGTAGCCCCCCCCCCCCCCCGACTCCCAGTAGCGCTTGTTGGCCAGGTTGTCGACCCGCAGGCGTGAGCCCCGGGCAGTTTGGACTTGCAGCGTCAGCTTTATACGCCGGTGGCGGTGTTCTCCGCTGGCGCTGAAGATGTTTATGCTGGCATTGAGAAAATCGCGCGGCGGGTTGGTGTGATTGGGTGCGCGTTGGGGTACCAGATTGACGGAGCCACCGATGCCGCTACCGCCCGAGTGCACACCGTTCAAAGAGTTAGAGGCACAACGCAGCATTTTCACCCGCTCGACACGCTTGATGGCGAACAGGGCTTAATTCACGTGCGGTAAGCCTTCGGGCTGCTGAGAATAAGGGTTTACCAGTGTGCCTTATGCTTGAAGCCTTTTGATACAACTCTGCCAAACCGGACAAAACACATGCAATCCCCCTCTCGAACCACCTCCCTGTCCATTTCCACCCGCCTGGGCCTGGGTTTTGGCTGCATGCTGGTACTGGTGATTGCCATTGCCGCCGTGGGCCAGATATCGGCGGGCACGGTGCAGGACCAGATGCACCAGATCACCGGCACCAATGCCACCAAAACACGGCTGGTCAACAGCATGCTGGAAAGCGTCAGCACCCTGGGCATCCAGAGCCGGTCGGCGGCCATGCTCACTGAAATCGACACCAAAAGGTCGGCCGAACTGGTTAAACAACTCCAGCAAACCCTGGCCCAGTACACCGAGCGCGAAGCCGCCTTGACCACGCTCTTCACCGCCGCCGACACCACCGCGGCCGAACGCAAGCTGCTGCAAGACATCACCGACATCGGCAGCAAAACCCGGCCCGAGCTTGCCAGTGCCATCCAATCCGCCACCGATGGCGATACCGTGGCCACCACCACTGGCCTGATGAACCGGGTGGACCCGAGCGAAACCCTGTGGCGCGCCAAATTGGCCGAGCTGATCGAGCTGCAAAATACCCTGAACAAAGACACTACGGCCCAGGCCGAGCAAACCCAAAGCCGCGCGCGCACCACCGGCGGCCTGCTGGTGCTGTTGGCGCTGGGGCTGGGTGGCTTGATTGCCTGGCGCACCACTGCCAGCATCACCCAGCCTTTGGGCCGGGCGGTGGTGGTGGCCGAGCGGATTGCGCGGGGTGACTTAACCTCGCAGGTGGAGGTGCGCATCCATGACGAAACAGGCCGCCTGCTGGAGGCCATTGCCGCCATGCAGGACCGGCTGCGTTCCGTGGTGGGCGAGATCAGCCAAACGGCAGAGTCCATCCAGGTCGCCAGTGCCGAGGTGGCTTCTGGCAACCTGGACCTGAGCCAGCGGACCGAGCAGGCTGCCACCAATCTGCAAGGTGCGGCCACCGCGCTGTCGGACCTGACTGGCACTGTCAGCCAGAGCGCCGGTTCAGCCCGCCAGGCCAATACCCTGGCTGCGTCGGCCTCGGAAGTGGCCCAGCGTGGAGGCGAGGTGGTGCTGCAGGTGGTGCGCACCATGGACGAAATCAGCACCAGCTCGAAAAAGATCGCCGACATCATCGGTGTGATCGACGGCATCGCTTTTCAGACCAACATCCTGGCGCTAAATGCCGCGGTGGAAGCGGCGCGGGCGGGCGAGCAGGGGCGGGGCTTTGCAGTAGTGGCCAGCGAGGTGCGCAACCTGGCTGTGCGCTCGGCCACGGCGGCGCGTGAAATCAAGGCCTTGATCGGCAGCAGCGTGGAGCGGGTGCAGGTGGGCAACAGCCTGGCCAACCATGCCGGTCAAACCATCCAGGAGCTGGTGCAGTCGGTGCGGCGGGTGTCTGACATCATGGGTGAGATCACCTCGGCTTCTGAGGAGCAAAGCCATCGCATTGGCCTGGTGAGCTACTCGATGGAGCAACTGGATGCCGCGACCCAGCAAAACGCGGCCCTGGTGGAAGAGGGTGCGGCCGCCGCCGACAGCCTGCAGGACCAAGCGGGCAAACTGATGCAGGTGGTGCACACCTTCCGCCTCACGCGAGACACAGGCGACGTTTTGCAGGTACCTGTGGTGCTGCGCTAAAGACCTGCAAGGCGGGTTGACTGGCTTACACTTGACCGTATTCCGCTGGCGCCCATGGGCCAGCGTGCATTACTTGCTTGACACCGGCCTAACTTGCATGAAACCAGGTGCAAAGCATCCCGAGCCGTGCAAGTTGTTTCACGTGATTCGGCCCATTTTGTCCAGCGCGAACCGTGCGATTTTC
Source organism: Rhodoferax sp. RT5P35 (assembly GCF_056521385.1). NCBI lineage: Bacteria > Pseudomonadati > Pseudomonadota > Betaproteobacteria > Burkholderiales > Comamonadaceae > Rhodoferax > Rhodoferax sp. RT5P35. Next base: position 83,192 of record NZ_JBWMAX010000016.1, read on the forward strand.
TATTTTTGACAGGCAACCGCCATGCAACTCGGCAAAGACCCCAGCCTTACCCCCAACCCCGCAGTGCTGGTGCGCAAGCGCCGCAAGGGCATCTACATACTGCCTAATCTGTTTACCTTGGCAGCTTTGTTTGGTGGCTTCTACGCCATCGTGATGGCGGTGAACGGGCGCTTCGACCAGGCCGCCATCGGCGTGTTTTGCGCCATGGTGCTCGACAGCTTGGATGGCCGCGTAGCCCGCATGACCAACACCCAGAGCGCCTTCGGCGAGCAGATGGATTCGCTGTCCGACATGGTGTCGTTCGGCGCGGCTCCGGCTTTGATTGCCTACATGTGGACCCTCAAGGGCCTGGGCCGTTGGGGTTGGATTGCCGCCTTTGTGCACTGCGCTTGCGCGGCCTTGCGGCTGGCGCGTTTCAACGTGAACACCACGGTGGTAGATAAGCGCTATTTCCAGGGCCTGCCGTCGCCCGCCGCCGCCGCGCTAATCGCCGGATTTATCTGGCTGATGAACGACCTGGAGGTGCCGCCCACCGATGTGTCGTGGGTGATGTTTGCGCTGGCGCTGTACGCGGGCCTGAGCATGGTGACCAATGCGCCGTTCTACAGCTTCAAAGACGTGCAGATGAAAAAGAGCGTGCCGTTTGTGGTGATCGTGCTGATTGCCCTGGGCCTGGCCGTCATTACCATCCACCCGCCCATCGTGCTGTTTGCGGCCTTTGTGGTGTACGGCTTCAGTGGCTACGGCGTGTATGCCTGGCGCAAATTCAAGGGGGTGCAGACCAGCGTGATCAGCACATCCAAAGACGAACCGGATGAACGCGGCCTGCACAAGTAAAAAACAAGGCTAGAATCCGCAGCTATGCGCTTTATTTCTCTAGCACTACTACTGATCCCCTTTGGGCGGAGACGGTAGCGCACGCGACTTAAAGCGTCATCACCCCTCACAACGGCCCGTATGCACCAGCAACGGGCCGTTTTGCGTTGGGTTGCTGGTTTTGAATACCTTGAAAGAAATGACCATGTTGAAGCAACCTGCCAGCAAGTACCCCGCGTTTGCCCCCATCCGCTTGACCGACCGCACTTGGCCCGATGCCGTGCTGACCCAGGCTCCCATTTGGCTCAGCACCGACCTGCGCGACGGCAACCAGGCGCTGATTGAGCCCATGGACATGGCCCGCAAGCTGCGCATGTTTGAGACGCTGGTGGCGATTGGCTTCAAGGAAATCGAAGTCGGATTCCCGTCCGCATCGCAGGTCGAATTTGACTTCGTGCGCCGCCTGATCGACGAGAACCTCATCCCCGATGACGTGACCATCCAGGTGCTCACCCAGGCCCGCGAGTCCCTGATTCGCCGCACTTTCGAATCGCTGGTGGGTGCCAAGCAGGCCATCGTCCACATGTACAACGCCACCGCCCCGGTGATGCGCCGCGTGGTGCTGGGCATGGACGAAGACGGGATTGTCGATTTGGCGGTGCGCCATGCGCAGATGTTTTGCGATATCGCCGCGACGCAGCCCGGCACCCGCTGGACCTTCCAGTACTCGCCCGAGATGTTTTCAGGCACCGAGCTGGCGTTTTCCAAGCGCGTGGTGGATGCGGTCACCGGCGTGTGGCAGCCCACGCCACAGCACAAATGCATCGTCAATTTGCCGTCCACGGTAGAGCATTCCACGCCCAACATCTTTGCCGACATGATCGAGTGGATGCACCGCCACCTGGAGCGCCGCGACAGCATTGTGTTGTCGGTGCACCCGCACAACGACCGGGGCACGGGCACGGCGGCAGGCGAATTCGCCTTGATGGCCGGGGCCGACCGCATCGAAGGTTGCCTCTTTGGCAACGGCGAGCGCACTGGCAACCTGGATTTGGTCAATGTGGCTTTGAACCTCTACACCCAGGGCGTGTCGCCCGGCCTGGATTTCTCGCAGATCGACGAGATCCGCCGCACCGTGGAGCACTGCAACCAGTTACCGGTGCACCCGCGCCACCCGTATGCGGGCGATCTGGTCTACACCTCGTTCTCGGGTTCGCACCAGGATGCCATCCGCAAGGCGTTCTCGGCCCGGCAAGAAGGCGCGGCCTGGGACATTCCGTACCTGCCCATCGACCCCAAGGATTTGGGCCGCAGCTACGAGGCCGTGATCCGCGTCAACAGCCAGTCCGGCAAGGGTGGTATCGCCTATTTGCTGGAGAGTGAATTCGGCCTGGAATTGCCGCGCCGCCTGCAAATCGAGTTCAGCCAGATCGTGCAGGCCGTGATGGACGGCGCGGGCAAGGAACTGACCGCCCAGGATTTGTGGGCGCTGTTTGAGCGCGAATACGGCACGGCCAGCATCGCCACGCCGAAAGTGCCCGCAGCCGGGCAGGGCGTGGGGCCGATCGACGCCTTTGTGAACCACTGGAACGCCACGAACGCCACCCAGGTGCGCGTGTTGGACTACCACGAGCACGCGCTGGGTGCCGGGGCCAACGCCCAGGCCGTGGCCTATCTGGAATTGCGCATTGACGAGCAGCACACCGTGTTTGGTGTGGGTATCGATGCCAATATCGTCTCTGCCTCGTTGAAGGCTATTCTGAGCGGTCTGCAGCGCTCCCAAAAGCGTGAAAATACCCTGCAAACAGCCTTCCAGGCTGCATAAAAAATTCCCAGGAGCACCCCATGACCGACAAACTCATTATTTTTGACACCACGTTGCGCGACGGCGAACAGTCGCCCGGCGCCAGCATGACCCGCGACGAAAAGCTGCGCATTGCCCGCCAACTGGAGCGCCTCCAGGTGGACGTGATCGAGGCGGGTTTTCCGGCCAGCTCGGTGGGGGACTTTGAATGCGTGCAGGCAATTGCACGTGCCATTAAGGACGCGACCGTCTGCGGCCTGTCGCGCGCAAATGACCGCGACATTTCCCGCGCCGCCGAAGCCCTGAAAGACGCGGCCAATGCCCGCATCCACACCTTCATCGCCACCTCGGCGCTGCACATGGAGAAAAAGCTGCGCATGACACCCGACCAGGTGTTTGAGCAAGCCAAGCAGTCGGTGCGCTTTGCGCGCAACTTGGTGGCGGATGTGGAATTCAGCCCCGAAGACGGCTACCGCAGCGATGTAGACTTTTTGTGCCGTGTGCTGGAAGCGGTGATTGACGAAGGTGCCACCACCATCAACGTGCCTGACACCGTGGGCTACGCCATCCCCGAGCTGTACGGTAACTTCATCAAAACCCTGCGCGAGCGCGTGCCCAACAGCGACAAAGCCATCTGGTCGGTGCATTGCCACAACGATCTCGGCATGGCGGTGGCCAACTCGCTTGCTGGCGTGAAGATTGGCGGCGCACGCCAGGTGGAGTGCACCATCAACGGCCTGGGCGAGCGGGCGGGCAACTGCTCGTTGGAAGAAATCGTCATGGCCGTCAAAACCCGGCGCGACTACTTTGGCCTGGACATCGGTGTCGATACCAAGCACATCCTGGCCACCAGCCGCATGGTCAGCCAGACCACTGGTTTTGTGGTGCAGCCCAACAAGGCGGTGGTGGGCGCGAATGCTTTTGCGCATGCCTCCGGCATCCACCAGGACGGCGTGCTCAAGGCCCGCGATACCTACGAGATCATGCGCGCCGAAGACGTTGGCTGGAGCCACAACAAGATCGTGCTGGGCAAGCTCAGTGGCCGCAACGCCTTCAAGCAGCGCCTGCAAGACCTGGGCGTGAGCATGGAGAGCGAATCCGACATCAACGCCGCCTTTGCCCGCTTCAAGGAGCTGGCCGACCGCAAGAGCGAGATTTTTGACGAAGACATCCTGGCCCTGGTCAGCGACGAAGCCGTGGCGCACGACAACGAGCAGTACGGCTTTGTATCCCTGTCGCAGCACAGCGAAACCGGCGAGCGCCCGCAGGCTAGCGTGGTGTTTACCGTCAACGGCAAAGAGGTCAAAGGCGAATCCGACGGCAATGGCCCGGTGGATGCGTCCCTCAAAGCCATTGAAATGCATGTGCAAAGCGGTGCCGAGATGGTGCTGTACTCGGTCAACGCCATCAGCGGCTCCACCGAGAGCCAGGGCGAAGTCACGGTGCGGCTGCAAAACAGTGGGCGGGTGGTCAACGGTACCGGCTCCGACCCCGACATCGTGGTCGCCTCCGCCAAAGCCTATTTGAGCGCGCTGAACAAGCTGCAAAGCAAGGCGGACCGGGTCGCCGCACAGGGTTGAAAGACTTGAAGACCCGGTTCGACCGCATCGACGGCCTGCGTGGGTTGGCCGTGGTGTGGATGACGGCCTTCCACTTCAGCTTCGACCTGGCCCACGCGGGTCTGTGGCCGCAGAATTTCTATGCCGATCCGTTTTGGACCTGGCAGCGGGTGGCCATCGTCAGCTTGTTTATGTTTTGCGCTGGGCTGGGCCAGGCGGTGGCCGCCCAGCACGCCGTGGGCTGGCCACGCTTTTGGCGGCGATGGGCACAAGTGGCGGGGTGCGCGCTGCTGGTGTCGGCCGGGTCGGCCATCATGTTTCCGAATAGTTGGATCTACTTTGGCGTGCTGCACGGGATCGCCGCAATGCTGCTGATTGCCCGGCTCACGGCGCGCTGTGGTCGGTGGTTGTGGCCCATGGGCGCGCTGACCATTGCTTCTAAATTCATAGCTGCCTACGCAATTGGTACCAGCGCCAGCGCCACATTTTTCAACCAAAATACCGTCAACTGGTTGGGCTGGATCACCCAGAAGCCCATCACCGAAGACTACGTGCCTATTTTTCCCTGGTTGGGCGTGCTGTGGTGGGGCATGGCTGCAGGCTTTTGGCTGTTGAGGACGCACCCGCAGTGGCTGCAGGGCAGTGCACCGCGTTTTTTGTCTTGGCTGGGCCGTTGGAGCTTGCCGTACTACATGCTGCACCAGCCCATTCTGATCGGCTTGGTCACTGCTTTCACCTGGATCAAGGCGTAAAAAAAGCGGCCGAGGCCGCTTTTCGAGATGCACAGAGGCTTATTCGACTTTGGCTGCTGCGCGCAGGTCTTGTTGGAACGTGACCAATTTTTGCTGTTGCATTTGCTTGGCGATTTCAGGCTTCACTTCTTCAAACTGGGGCAACTGGGCTTGGCGCTCGTCGTCCAGGCGGATGATGTGGTAGCCGAACTGGCTCTTGACCGGGGTGTCGGTGGTCTGGCCCTTTTTCAGCAGGATCAGCGCTTCGGTGAATTCTTTCACGTAGCTGCTGGGGTTGGCCCAATCCAGGTCACCACCCTTGGCCCCAGAGCCTTTATCGGTGCTGGACTTCTTGGCGATGGCTGCGAAGTTGCCGCCTTTTTTCAACTGGGCAATGATGGCCTTGGCTTCGGCTTCGGTGGCTACCAGGATGTGGCTTGCCTTGTATTCCTTGCCGCCATTGGCCGCCACAAACTTGTCGTACTCGGCCTTCATTTCCGCATCGGTCACGGGGTTGGCTTTTTGGTAGTCGGCAAACAGTTCGCGGATCAGCAGGGTCTGGCGGGCCAGTTCCATTTGCAGCTTGAAGCTGTCGCTGGCATCCAGGCCACGCTTTTGCGCTTCTTGCATGAAGATTTCGCGGGCAATGACTTCTTCCTTGATCTGGCCTTCCATTTCCGGTGTGACCGGGCGGCCGGACTGAGACACTTGCTGCACCAGTGCGTCGATGCGCGTCTTCGGTACGGCCTTGCCATTCACGATGGCGATGTTTTGGGCCGTTGCCGACAGCGCCAGGCTACCCAGCAAAGCAGCGGCGACCATGGTGGATAACAGTGTTTTTTTCATGCGATTCCTAGGAGGGGTTGCGAGCTGCCGGGAAAGGTGGCTCAAAAAAGTGGAGGACTATTAACGACCCACCACCAGACATTCAGGCATAACGCACGCGCGCCAGAAACACCGCAGAACTGGCTAAGCCAGGCTGCTGGTGTTGCCCCCTGCAAGGGGGGTGGCGGAAAGTGCGCAGCACTGTAGCCTGGGGGTGATTCATTAGCTTAGAGGACTTCAATCGCGATGGCGTGAACGCCCTGGTCAATGAATTCTTGCAGCGCATCATACACAAGGCGATGGCGCGCCACCCGGGGCTTGCCCGTAAACAAAGGTGAAGCAATCCGCACCCGAAAATGCGTGCCAAATGCGCTGCCGTTCGAGCCCGCGTGCCCGGCATGGGCGGCGCTTTCGTCCAGCACTTCGAGCTGGCTAGGCCCCAGCTTTTCACGCAGGCGCAGCGCCAGGTTGTCGGCGGTAATGTTCATACCGTTTTGTCGGTTTCCGCAGCCTCGGCAGCAGCGTCATCGGGGCCCAGGTAGCGCGAGACGTACCAGCCTTGGCCCGCCATAAACACCAGCGGAAACACATAGCCCCAGATCTTGAAGTTGATCCACTGGTCGGTGGTGTAGTTGGCGGCCACGTAGCCGTTGACCGCGGCCATGAACAGGCAGTACAGCATCCAGGCCACGTTCAGGCGCATCCACACCGCGTCGGGCAGGTCCAGCTGGCTGCCCAGCATCAGCTTTAGGTAGTTTTTCTTCATCACCCACATAGCTACGCACATGGCCAGCGCCATGGCGATGTAGAGCACTGTGGGTTTCCATTTGATGAAGTTTTCGTCTTGCAACACCAGTGTGAGCGCACCAAAACCCAGCACCATGCCCAGGGTCATCTTGTGCATGGTGGTGAGCTTTTTGTCGATAGCGTAAGTCACCGCCATTTGCAGCACGGTGGCCACCATCAGCACGCCGGTGGCGATGTAGATGGTGGTGAATTTGTACGCGGCAACGAAAAGCAGGATGGGCAGGAAATCAAGCAGAATTTTCATAACAGTTAAAAGTTGGCAGGAGGTAGCGACGTTTCATTCCAGAGATACCGTTGAACCGGCTTTGCCGGGCTACTGGTATCGGCCCCTGCAAGGGGGTTGGAGGAGCGCAGCGTAGCCTGGGGGTGAGCCACTTAAATTTTAGGTTTGAAATCGAGCGAAGCCGAATTCATGCAGTATCGCAGCCCGGTGGGCGAGGGGCCGTCGTCGAACACGTGGCCCAGGTGCGCGCCGCAGTCGGCACACACGGTTTCCACCCGGCGCATGCCGTGGCTGACGTCGGTGATCTCTTCGATGGCGCCCGGCGCGGCTTCTTGCGAGAAGCTGGGCCAGCCGCAGCCTGCGTCGAATTTGGTGGCCGAGTCGAACAGCTTGGCACCGCAGCAGATGCAACGGTATTCACCCGCGACCCAGTTCTGGTCGTATTTGCCGGTGTGGGGGCGTTCAGTGGCCGCATGGCGCGTGACCTGGAAGGCAGCGGGTTCCGCGCCTTTTTCCGCCAACAGGGCTTTCCATTCGGCGTCGGTTTTTTCAATTTTGTGGGTCATGATGAGCAGCTGATCGCGATAGATGAAGCCCAGTCGGGCGGGAAGTCGGCGTAGGCCTCAAACCCCGGATGTTCGTCAAACGGGGTTTCCAGCAGCGCTAACAGTTGTTGGACTCCGGCAAAGTCCTTTTGGTTCGCACGGCGAATGGCTTCTTCGCCCAGGTGGTTGCGCAGCACGAACCTTGGGTTGTTTTTAAGCATCAAATCGACCGCTAACGTATGGTCTACCTTCGCAAGACGCTCTGAATATTGTAGCAACCACGCGCCGGCGGCATCGCGGTCCACCCACAGGTCGCGCACAGCGTTGGGAGAGGTGCCCGGAGTTTTGGCGACCCAGTGGCTCAAAGTGCGCCAGAAGATGGTGAAGTCCACGTGCTCTTGCGCCAGCAGGGCCAGGATCCCGTCAGCCAGCGCCTGGTCGCCAGGTTGCGCGTCGACCAGACCCAGCTTGGCGCGCATGCGGCGGGCCAGGGCGGCGGGGAAGGCGGTCTTGTAGGTTTCCAGCGCGGCCAGCGCGGGCTCTTGCGCGCCGATCAGCGGCAGCAGGGCTTGGCCCAGGCAAAACAGGTTCCAGTTGCCAATATTGGGCTGCTGGTCATAGGCGTAGCGGCCATGGTCGTCGCTGTGGTTGCAGATATGGCCGGGGTCATAGCCGTCCAGAAACTGGAATGGGCCGTAGTCCAGCGTCAGGCCCAGGATGCTCATGTTGTCGGTGTTCATCACCCCGTGGCAAAAGCCCACGGCCTGCCACTGGGCAATCAGCTCGGCGGTGCGCTCGGTCACCGCCTGCAGCAGGGCCGCGTAGGGGTTAGCAGCATCCCTGCAGGAGGGGTAGTAAGTGTCGATCACAAAGTCGGCCAGTTGCCGCAGGGGCTCGATCTGGTTGCGGGCCGCGAAATGCTCAAAATGCCCAAAGCGGATGAAGCTGGGAGCCACGCGGGTCACCACTGCGGCAGTCTCTACCGTTTCGCGGCGGATGGGTGCGTCCGACCCGGTGATGCACAGCGCCCGCGAGGTCGGAATTCCTAAGCCATGCATCGCCTCGCTGCACAAAAATTCGCGGATGCTGGAGCGCAGCACCGCCCGGCCGTCGCCCATGCGCGAGTAGGGCGTGCGGCCCGCGCCTTTGAACTGCAGTTCCAGACCCAGGCCGTTGGGCGTGACCACCTCGCCCAGCAAAATAGCCCGTCCATCGCCCAGTTGCCCGGCCCACTGGCCAAACTGGTGGCCGCTGTAGACGCTGGCCAGGGTTTGCGTGCCGCGCAGGACGGTGTTGCCGGTGAATGCTTGTGCGCCGTCCTCGGATGTCAACCAGGCCGGGTCCAGCCCCAGCTCCCGCGCCACCGCCAGGCTGTGGCCCACCCAGTAAGGAGCGGGCAGGGGTGTAGGCTGCAGATGTGTGTAGAACGCGCTGCCCAAGGTGGCAAAGCGGTTGCGCCAGGTCAGGTCCAGATCGGGTTGGGTGGCAATCTCGGCGGCAATGGTCATAGTCTGAGATTGTCCCGCAGTTCCATAGGACGCACAGCATGCAGGGCCATGCCGCCTGCGCGACAGCCTGCGGGTCCATACCGGGATACATCCATCCACCGCCGGGCCATACTGGCAACCCATTCCAAGGAGACCGCCGATGCTGGGCCTGATGCAAAACCAACCCCTGTTGATCTCTACCCTGATTGCATTCGCCGACCGCCACCATGGCGATGGCGAAATCGTCTCGCGCCGGGTCGAGGGCGACATCCACCGCACCCGCTACAGCGCTGTAGCCGCCCGCGCCCGGCAGGTGGCCAACGCGCTGGACGGCTGGGGGCTGGCCTTCAGCGACAGGGTGGCCACGCTGGCCTGGAACGGCTACCGCCACCTGGAGCTGTACTACGGCGTCAGCGGCTCTGGCCGGGTGCTGCACACCATCAACCCGCGCCTGCACCCCGCGCAAATCGCCTGGATCACCCAGCACGCCGAAGACCGGGTGCTGTGCTTCGATGCCACGTTCCTGCCGCTGGTCCAAGCCATCCACGCGCAATGCCCTACGGTGCAGCACTGGGTGATGCTGTGCGATGCCGACAAGCTGCCTGCGGACACCGGTATCCCCGGCCTGGTGAGCTACGAGGCCTGGATCGCCGCGGCCTCCAGCCAGTACGTGTGGCCGCAGTTTGACGAAAACACCGCCTCCAGCCTGTGCTACACCAGCGGCACCACCGGCGACCCCAAGGGCGTGCTGTACAGCCACCGCTCCACCACCTTGCATGCCTACGCCGCGGCATTGCCCGATGCCATGGACCTCAGCGCCCGCGACGCGGTGCTGGCCGTGGTGCCCATGTTCCACGTCAACGCCTGGGGTCTCCCGTACAGCGCGGCGCTGACCGGCTGCAAGCTGGTGTTTCCAGGCCCGGCCATGGACGGCCCCTCGGTCTACCAGCTGATCGAGTCGGAAAAGGTCACTTTTGCCGCAGGCGTGCCCACCGTGTGGCAGATGCTGTTGGGCCACATGCAGCCCGGGGGCTTGCGGTTTAGCAGCCTGCAGCGCACGGTGATTGGCGGCTCTGCCTGCCCACCGGCCATGGTCAAGGCCTTCCAGCACGACTACGGCGTAGAGGTAATCCACGCCTGGGGCATGACCGAACTGTCACCCCTGGGCACGCTGTGCACCCTGAAGAACAAACATCTATTGCTATCCAAAGAAGAGCAACTGGCCATGCGCCTGAAGCAGGGCCGGGCGGTGTACGGGGTCGATATGAAGGTGCTGAGCGAGGACGGACAACCCCTGCCGCACGATGGCCAGTCGGCGGGTGATTTGCTGGTGCAAGGCCCGTGGATCGTGGCCGACTACTACCGCAGCCCGGACCCCAGCCCGCTGGTGGACGGCTGGTTCCCCACTGGTGACGTGGCCACGATTGATGCCGACGGCTACCTGCAGATCACCGACCGCAGCAAAGACGTAATCAAGTCTGGCGGCGAGTGGATCAGCTCCATCGCGGTAGAAAACATCGCCGTGGCCCATCCCGCCGTGGCCATGGCCGCCTGCATCGGCGTGGCCCACCCCAAGTGGGACGAGCGGCCCATTGTGGTGGTGGTGAAAAAGCCCGGCATGGAGCTCACGGTGGCCGAATTACTGCAGTTTTACGAGGGCAAGATCGCTAAATGGCAGGTGCCCGACGACGTGGTGTTTGTCGATGCCATCCCGCTGGGCGCCACCGGCAAGATGCAAAAAATGCGGCTACGCGAGATGCTGAAGGACTACCGGCTGCCGGGGCTACAGGCATAGGCTTGTACGGCATTTTGCTATCTAAAATATAGCTAGTGACGTAGGTTTTAATTGCGCTGGAGCCCTGAAACACGCTGAAAACGTTCTAAAACATTTGTACCGCGGTGTAGAACGTAAAAAGACTGCTTCCGTGTCCACCAAAATAGTGTGGGCAATGCGCCCGTTGTCGGCCCCAAAGCGGTCGTCTAGCCGAGTCACACTGCTGGCGTCGGGCAAGGTAGCCACCAGTTACCTGCACATGCAAGGCAAATGGCTCCAGCGGCACGCCGCAGCGCACGTCTACCGACTCGCTGGCCTGCTATGGTCGCCAGGGAGCGGTCTTGGAGGCGCTGGGGCGGGAAGCGGGTTACGAAGAAAGTTCGCTATTTATTCGAGCCACTTGCACAACGCCCCAAAGAGGCAATTTCCTAGCGGGTTGTATGCGGATTTTTGAGAATGAAGGAGTAGGCGCAGCCACAGCGAAGTGACATCATCTGGTGTACCAAGACGAGATGAAAGCGCCTATCCATGAACTGTACGGCAAGACAAGGTTATCGCCCACACTACACGCTGCTGCAGTGCGAACTGGGCCAATGGGCAGGAGGTCTAGAGTTGACATTGACACCGATGCACCAACGCATCGTGCGCACCCTGGACTGGCTGAACTTGGAAGGCTTGATAGGTTATGCAGGCAAACGCGCCGGTCCTCCCGAGCGCAGCCGCCTGGCGCTAGCCCAGGCGTTTGTGGCCAAGGCTATCTTGGGCTTTGAGAAGACCACCCAACTGCGCAGCCGATTGGCGGTGGATACCGTGCTGATGCGCCTGCTGGGCTTTGAGTCCCACCGCAGGCTGCCCAGCGAAGCCACGTTTAGCCGGGCCTTTACCGAGTTTGCCCAGATGGGTTTACCTGCCAAGGCCCACGAAGCGCTGATACGCCAACACCTGGGGGGCCAGGTCATAGGCCACATTGCCCGCGACTCCACCGCCATCCATGCGCGTGAGCGGGCCCAGTACAGCCAGGAACAAACAGCCGCACTGAACCAGGCTAAAGCAGCCAAGGTGGCAAAGGCTGCAGTGAAGGCCTCAGCAACGCCCGACAGTGCGCCCAAACGGCGTGGCAGACCAAGCGCAGGCTCGGAGGCAGGCAGCAATGCAGACAAAGCTGACAAAGCCAAGCCACGCAGCCGCATCCCTGTGCAGCTACTGCAAACACCGGCCCAAACGCTGGCCGAGCTGCCCCAGCTATGCAACAAGGGAAAGAAGCGCAACGCCCAGGGCCACTTCAACACCTGGGTGGGCTACAAGCTGCATCTGGACGTGGCCTGCTGCGGTGTACCCATCACAGCCGCCTTGACCTCGGCCAATGTCTATGACAACCAGGTCAGCGTACCGCTGGCGCGGCTGTCCGCCCAACGCGTCACCAGCCTGTACACACTGATGGATGCGGCCTACGACAGCGAGGCGCTGCGCCAGTTGGAGCGTGAGCTCGGACATGTGCCGATCGCGGCCATCAACTCGCGCGGATGCAGCCATCCGCCAACGCTGGACGAGGCAGAGAAGAGACGCTTTGGTGAGCGCACGGTCGTTGAGCGCATCAACAGCCGACTCAAAGACAGCTTTGGCTGCGCCAGCATGTGGGTCAAGGGCCCGACCAAGGTGCTGTGCCACACCACGTTTGCGGTGTTGGCCGTCAGTGTGGATGCGTTGATGCGCCTCATGCTGTACGACAACCCGCTGCCAGCGGCGTAAGCGTCCAGCCATCCCATCTTGAAACGGCTCTAGGTTCATAGGAGCCTCGTGTCCACCTCAACTCTTGGTGGACACGTGAACACTATCTCCGAACAAGCCGTTGGCAATCGTCGACGCCGTCGCATTCACAGCGACGAATTCAAAGCCACTGTCGTGGCATCGTGCCTGCAGCCTGGTATTTCCATGGCCGCTGTGGCAATGGCCAACGGCATCAACGCGAACTTGCTGCGGCGCTGGGTGCGCGCATCCGAGATGTGCGGCGACGCTGATCAGGTGCAGGCACTGCCGGCGCTCAAACCAGCAGCGCAGACCGCCGCGGCTGGCTTCGTGCCAATGGCCTTACCCGCCCCGAGTGCACCACCGGACATCCGTATCGAACTGCGCTGCGGCGCGACGGCGATCACCGTCACTTGGCCGACGCAGGCGGCCAGCGAGTGCGCGGCTTGGATGCGCGAGCTGCTGCGATGATCCGCATCGATGCCATGTGGCTGGCGACGGAGCCGGTAGATATGCGCGCCGGTGCCGACCGCCTGATCGCCCGTGTGGTGCAGGTCTTCGGTGCCGCCCAGGCGCACCACGGTTATCTCTTTGCCAACGCCCGCGGCACACGCATGAAGCTGGTGGTGCACGACGGCTTCGGCGTATGGTGCGCCACGCGACGCCTCAACCAGGGCCGCTTCGTATGGCCCAGTGCCGATGCGCCGCTGCAACCACCCACGCTCACGCAGGCGCAGTTCCAGGCCCTGGTCGTGGGCCTGCCGTGGCAGCGCCTGACGCACATGCAAGTCATTACGCGCGTTTAAATGCGCAGCCCCGCAAGCACCTGTGAAGGCTGCATGCGGGGCAATCCGAATAAGCACCAATGACGGCCGTCGCCAGCCTCAAGACAATGGGGCATGTTCGACGTAAACCTCGATGCCAACTTCGATGTAACTGCGCTCCACGCCGTTGACCTCAAAGGCCTGAGCAAGGGCGCCGTGACAGAGCTGGCAGCAGCGCTGCTCGCACAGCTGACCGCACAGAGCACACAGATGTCTGCCCAATATGCATCCCTCCAGGCCAAGGACGAGCACATTGCGCAGCGTGAGCGCGAGATCAGGTTCAAGGACACTAAGATCGAGCGCATCACGTTCGAGCTGGCGCGCCTAAAGGCGTGGAAGTTCGGCGCCCGGACCGAGCGCATGAACGCCGAGCAGCGCCAGATGTTCGAGGAGACGTCGGCCGAGGACGAGGCCAGCTTGCAAGCCCAGCTTCAGGCCTTGCAAGGTACATCTACCCCGAGTTCCCTGCCAGCGGCAGACACCACACGCCGGCCGCGCCGCCAACCCCTGCCCGAGCAGTTGCGCCGTGTCGAGCATCGCCACGAACCCGAGAACACGACTTGCCCCTCTCCGGGGTGTGGCCAAGCCATGGTGCGCATCGGCGAAGACGTGAGCGAGCGCCTCGACATCGTACCGGCCGAGTTCTTCGTGCACCGCCATGTGCGTGGTAAATGGGCCTGCAAGTGCTGCCAACAAAAGGGTGAAGGTCGGCTGGTGCAAGAGCCCGCAGCACCCCAAATCATCGACAAGGGCATGCCCACCGCAGGCCTGCTGGCGCATACCCTGGTCAGCCGCTTCGTGGACCACTTGCCGTACTACCGGCAGGAACAGATCAACGCCCGCGCGGGCGTGCACACGCCGCGCTCGACGCTGGCTGCCTGGTCGGGCGCGGCAGGCGCCAGCCTGCAGCCACTGTTCGATGCGCACCGCGCGTTTGTGCTGGGCGCTCAGGTGCTGCACGCCGATGAGACCCCGGTCAGGATGCTGGACCCCGGCGCGGGCAAGACCACCAAGGCTTACGTCTGGGCATATGCGCGCGGCGAACACGATGCCACGCCTGGCGTCGTCTACGACTTCTGCGTGGGCCGACGTGCCAAGTACCCGATGGCCTTCCTTCACGGCTGGTCGGGCACGATCACCTGCGACGACTACAAGGGCTACGACGCGGTGTTCCGGCTCGAAGGGCGCACGGAGGCGGGCTGCCTGGCGCATGCACGCAGGAAGTTCGATGAACTGGCCAAGGCGCATGCCAGCCCGGTGGCGATACAGGCCATCGAGCGCATTGCGTGGTTGTACCGGATCGAGCAGGAGGGGCGCGAGATGACAGCCACGGATCGGCTGACGTTGTGAGGCAGCAGCGTGCCCAGCCGCTGTGGGACGCGTTGCACGTCTGGATGCGCCTGGAGAGGTCCCGCGTGGCAGATGGGTGGCGGCATCGCAGCCGCGCTCGACTACAGCCTTAAGCGCTGGGATGCACTGGGTCGCTTCCTGCACGACGGCGAGGTCAGCATCGACAACAACCACATCGAGCGGCTGATGCGGCCCTGGGCCATGGGCAGAAAGGCCTGGCTCTTTGCCGGTAGCGAACTGGCCGGCCAGCGGGCCGCGATGGTGATGAGCTTGGTGCAGTCGACCAAGCTTAATGGACACGAGCCGTGGACCTACCTCAAGGATGTGCTTGAGCGGTTATTGGCGCATCCGAACAACCGGATCGAGGAGCTGTTGCCGCATCGTTGGGGCAACGCCGGCTGACCTCGTCAAGATGGGATGGCTGGACGCTTACCCAGCGGCTGCACATTAGCGGCTTGAGCTAGGTAGCTTAAAAATAATAGACCGATGAGGTCTTTGCGCCACAAAAGCGAGGGCGCGTTGGATGAACTCGCCCAAAAACAGGGCTTTGAGTGCAGTTCAACGCTGCCAACCGCTATTCGGTGCCCCAGCAACCTGTTTCAAATTGACCAACAACCCGTTGGCTGCTAACTCGCAGAATTGTGCAAGTGGCTC
Organism: Rhodoferax sp. RT5P35; assembly: GCF_056521385.1. NCBI lineage: Bacteria > Pseudomonadati > Pseudomonadota > Betaproteobacteria > Burkholderiales > Comamonadaceae > Rhodoferax > Rhodoferax sp. RT5P35. Next base: position 98,337 of record NZ_JBWMAX010000016.1, read on the forward strand.
TATTTGATAGTTTTTGACAGGCTGTTTTTACGCCTACTTGCGGTGGCCTTTCGTACCCTACTGGTAACTCCCAAGCTGCCCACTCCTATGGTTCGGGAGTACCATTGCGGTTGTAATTTAGTTACCAAAAGACCATGACACTCCACCCCACGGTAGCGGCGGTCACAGACCGCATTCGTGCGCGTAGCGGCCCCAGCCGCAGCGCTTATCTAGAACGCCTGGACGCCGCCGCCCAGCGCAAACCGGGGGCCGAGCGCATGGGTTGCGCCAACGTGGCCCACGCGTTTGCCGGTATGCCGGTGAACGACAAGCTCAAGGTGGTGACCGAAAAAGCCCTCAACATCGGCATCGTCACCGCCTACAACGACATGCTGTCGGCCCACACGCCGATGCAAACCTACCCCGACATCGTCAAAGCCGAAGCCCGCCGCCACGGTGCCACTGCCCAGGTTGCCGGTGGCGTGCCCGCGATGTGCGACGGCGTGACCCAAGGCACGCCCGGCATGGAACTCAGCCTGTTCAGCCGCGACGTGATCGCCATGGCCACCGCCGTGGCCCTGAGCCACGACATGTTCGATGCCGCCCTGATGCTGGGTGTGTGCGACAAGATCGTGCCCGGTTTGCTCATCGGCGCACTGCAGTTCGGCCATTTGCCCACCGTGTTTGTGCCCGCAGGCCCTATGCCCACCGGCCTGTCAAACAACGCCAAATCCAAAGTGCGCGAACAAGCCGCCCAGGGCCTGGTGGGCCGCACCGAGCTGCTGCAGGCCGAGTCCGCCGCCTACCACGCGCCCGGCACCTGCACCTTCTACGGCACCGCCAACAGCAACCAGATGCTGCTCGAAGCCATGGGTCTGCACGTGCCCGGCACGGCTTTTGTGGCCCCCGGCGGCGCGATGCGCGACGAACTCACCCGTGAAGCCACCCGCACCGTGCTGGCCGACGTGAAAGCCAAGCGCTACGCTCCCATCGGCCACGTGGTGGACGAGCGCTGCATCGTCAACGCCATGGTCGCCTTACTGGCCACCGGCGGCTCCACCAACCACCTGATCCACTGGGTCGCGGTGGCATCCGCCGCCGGTATCGTGATCGACTGGGACGACTTCAGCGCTTTGTCGGATGTAGTGCCCACGCTGTCGCACGTTTACCCCAACGGCAGCGCCGATGTGAACCAGTTCCAGGCTGCAGGCGGCCCTGGTTTCATCATCCGTGAGCTGATGGACGCAGGCTTCATGCACGCCGACGTGCTCACCGTGCGCCCCGGCGGCCTGCGCGAATTTGCAGGCGAGCCCGCGCTGGTAGGCGACACCCTCACCTGGAACACCGTGCTGGAATCCAAAGACACCACCATCGTGCGCCCAGCAAACAACCCGTTCAGCCCCACCGGCGGCCTCAAGCTGCTCAAGGGCAACCTGGGCCGCAGCGTCATCAAGGCATCCGCCGTGCCGGATGACCGCCACACCATCGAAGCCCCGATCCGCCTGTTTGACTCGCAAGAAGCCCTGCACCTGGCCTTCAACGCGGGCGAGCTGAACCGCGACGTGGTCTGCGTGGTGCGCTGGCAAGGCCCGCAAGCCAACGGCATGCCCGAACTGCACAAGCTCACCCCTCCGCTGGCCGTGCTGCAAGGTAAGGGATACCGCGTGGCCCTGGTCACCGATGGCCGCATGAGCGGAGCATCCGGCAAGGTGCCTGCCGCCATCCACGTATCGCCCGAAGCCCTGGCCGGTGGCCCGCTGGCCAAGCTGCTGGACGGTGACGTGGTACGCCTGGATGCCGTGGCCGGTACGCTGCAGGCCCTGGTGCCCGATGCCGAATGGGATGCCCGTCCCCTGGCCACCATGCCCGAAGCCTTGCGCGAGGCCAATGGCTTCGGCATGGGTCGCGAACTTTTTTCTGGCATGCGCCGCAATGCCCTCACCGCTGAACAAGGAGCTCTCTCATGGGTCTAAGCAACCACACCGGCCGCTGGACGGCCCTGCAAGTCATGCAAGACGCGCCGGTGATCCCGGTCATCGTACTCAACGACGTGGCCAACGCTGTGCCGCTGGCGCGCGCGCTGGTGGCTGGCGGCATCCGCATGCTGGAAGTTACGCTGCGCACCCCGCAGGCGTTGGAATGCATTGAGCGTATCGCCAAGGAAGTGCCCGACGCCGTCATTGGCGCAGGCACCATCCGCAGCGCCGCCGATGCGCAAGCCGCCGCCAAGGCCGGTGCGCTGTTTGGCGTGAGCCCCGGCTACACCCGCACGGTGGGCCAGGCCTGCCGCGATGCCGGTCTGGCCCTGCTGCCCGGCGTGGCCACAGGCAGCGAAATCATGATGGCCCAGGAAGACGGCTTCACGGAGTTGAAGTTTTTCCCCGCCATGCAAGCCGGTGGTCCGGCCATGCTCAAGGCCTGGAGCGGTCCGTTCTTTGACGTGAAGTTCTGCCCCACGGGCGGCGTGACGCTGCAAAACGCGCCCGAATTTTTGGCTCTGCCCAACGTTATTTGCGTGGGTGGCTCGTGGATCGTCCCGGTGGACGCGATGAAGTCGGGCGACTGGGGGCGCATCACCCAACTGTGCCTGGATACGGCGGCTTTGAAGAAGAAAGCCTAAAACAAAAAGCGCCTTTTCAGGCGCTTTTTTTCAGACCGTAAAAGGCTTCTGCTTCAAAAATGGGCCTGCTTTACCCAGGGTCATAAGGTTGGGCGATAGGTCGGAGGCAGGCCGGCACGCACCTTGGCGTGGACCTGGCGATAGGTACCCGTAAACGTACCTTTGGCCCACACCTTGAGCACCTGCTCTGTGAACGCGCCGTTGTGGTCGCCGTCCATCGAGGTCTGGTTGTCCTGGCAGCCCGACACCAGCACCAGCGCAAGACATCAGATGCCCGAACCGCCTGCGTGTTCGGCGCGCTGGATCAGCTCGATTTTGTAGCCGTCCGGGTCGGTCACGAAGGCAATCACCGTGGTGCCGCCCTTGACTGGACCGGCTTCGCGCGTGACCTGGCCACCGGCGGATTTGATTTTTTCGCAGGCAGCATAGGCATCGGGCACGGCCAGGGCGATGTGGCCGTAGGCGGTACCCAGCTCGTAGCTGTCCACGCCGTGGTTATAGGTCAGCTCCAGCTCGGCATGGTCGGGGTTGGAGCCAAAACCGACGAAGGCCAGGGTGTATTTGTATTCGGCGTTTTCCGACATGCGCAGCAGTTGCATGCCCAGAATATGGGTGTAGAAGTCGATGGAGCGCTGCAGGTTGCCGACGCGCAGCATGGTGTGGAGAAGTCGCATGGTGTTTTTTTAAAAGGGAGTGGGGGGAGAGCGTAGATTGTAAAAATAAACGCCCACAAAAAAGGCGCATGCCAAATGCCATGCGCCAGATAAGGAGTATCAAACACTCCTCATTTAATAGCATCTAGCGTAGATTGCATATGCGCTAGATGCCAAAAAGACTCTTAAATCAGCGTCCGAACGAACCGCGTGGGCCGCCGGGGCCACGAGAGCCGCCGCCACCGCTGCGGCCGCCGCCGAAACCACCACCACCACCATTACCGCCGTTACCGCCGCCATTACCACCACCGTAGCCGCCGCCGCCACCACCGCCGCCATTGCGGTTGCCGCCGCCGAAGCCGCCGCGGCGACCCCGGTCGAGCATGCTGTCTACGCTGGTACGCATGGGGTCAGGTTGGCCGCCCTGGGCAGGGCGGGGCGCAGGGCCTTGGCCACCCATGGAGGCGGAACGGGTGTGGTCAGGCTGGGCACCGCCGTAGCCGCCGCCATTGCCATTTCCGTTACCACCACCGTTTCCGCCGCCACCATAACTATTCCCGCCGCCGTAACCACCACCTGCATTGCCACCGCCGTAGCCGCCGCCACCGGTGCGCGCACCGCCAGGGCCGCTAGGACGGCCACCACGGCCACCTTGGGGTGGACGCGCGCCTTGGGGGCGTGGAGCCATGCCGTCACCTTGTGGGGCACGGGGGCCGCCACGGGGTGCATTGCTGCGGGGGCCGCCATTGCCGCCACCGTTGTTGCCACGGCCAGCGCCGTCGCCGCCATTCGCACCCTTGCTGTCGCGCACGCGCTGCAGCATTTCGGTACGGGCTGCCTTGGCAGCAGCCTGCATCACGTCGCGGCTAGGTGGCTTGCCGGCTCCGCCCCAGATCGTCTGGCGACCCATGGCGATGGGTTCGGCGCGCTCGTTGGGTTCGGGCATGAAGCCTTCGATGACTTGCACGGCAATTTCTTGCTTGGTGAAGCGTTCGATGTCTTGCATGAAGCCTTCTTCGTCCAGGCACACCAGGTTCACTGCAGCGCCTTCGGCACCAGCGCGACCGGTACGGCCGATGCGGTGCACATAGTCTTCGCAGACGTTCGGGATTTCGTAGTTGACCACGTGTGGCAGGTCGTCGATGTCGATACCGCGGGCGGCGATGTCGGTAGCCACCAGAGCGCGCACATCACCGCTCTTGAAGCCTTGCAGGGCCTGGGTACGGGCCGACTGGCTCTTGTTGCCATGCAGGGCCATGGCGGTGATGCCGTTCTTTTCCAAGAATTCGGCTACGTTGTTTGCGCCGAACTTGGTACGGGTGAACACCAGCACCTGGCTCCAGTTGTGTTCCTGGATGATGTGGGCCAGCAGGGCCTTTTTCTTGCCGCGACCGACCGGGTGGATCACCTGGGTGATGCGCTGCACAGTGGTGTTGCGCGGCGTGACCTGCACGCTTTGTGGGTTCTTCAGCAGCGTGGCTGCCAGGTCACGGATTTCATCGCTGAAAGTGGCCGAGAACAGCAGACTTTGCTTGTCTTTGGGCACAGCGGCCAGTACTTTTTTCACGTCGTGGATGAAGCCCATGTCGAGCATGCGGTCGGCTTCGTCGAGCACCAGCATTTGCACCTGGCCCAGGTCCAGCACGCCTTGTTGCATCAGATCCAGCAGGCGGCCCGGGGTGGCGACCAGAATGTCCACGCCTTTTTTTACCTTGGTGATTTGCGGGTTCATGCCGACACCGCCAAAGATTACGGTGGACGTCAGTTCCAGGTACTTGCCGTAGGTTTGCACCGATTCTTCCACCTGTGCGGCAAGTTCACGGGTCGGGGTGAGCACCAGGGCGCGGATGCCCTTGCCGCCAAATTTGTTGGTGGCGGGTGCGCTCTCGGTAAGGCGCTGCAGCAGGGGCAGGGTGAAAGCTGCCGTTTTGCCGGTGCCGGTTTGCGCGCCGCCCAGCAGGTCATGCCCAGCCAAGACGACCGGAATGGCCTGCGCTTGGATCGGTGTGGGCTCGGTATAGCCTTGCTCTTGCACGGCTTTCAGAATGGCCGGGGCCAAATTCAGTTCTTCAAAGTTCATTTTTGTGCACCCGTCCTGGGCGCTTGGGAAGCCTGGCCTATCGCCCGTCGTGTGAAAACAGGCACCAATCAAAGGCAGACATTTTTAAAAATAGGCGCAAAACAAGAGGGTTTATCTTGGTTTTGGCCCCCAGCGAAGTGCTGGCGTTGCAGCCAATTGGAATGCCGCAACCTACGGATTGTCGCATGCTGGGATAATCGGTGTTCGCCCGACTTGTTTCGGCAGATTTTTTGCAGCAACTTCACCCTCAAAAAGATGGCCCAGTACGTATTTACCATGAACCGCGTCGGCAAGATCGTGCCGCCCAAGCGCCACATTCTCAAAGACATTTCGCTCAGCTTCTTCCCTGGCGCCAAGATTGGCGTGCTGGGTACCAACGGCTCGGGTAAGTCCACCTTGCTTAAGATCATGGCCGGGCTGGACAAGGAAATCGAAGGCGAAGCCCAGCCCATGGCCGGCCTGAACATCGGCTACCTGCCCCAGGAACCCCAGCTGGACCCCACGCAAACCGTGCGTGAAAGCGTCGAGTCCGCCATGGGCAAGGTGTTCTCCGCCAAGGCGCGCCTGGAAGAGGTCTACACCGCCTATGGGGAAGAAGATGCCGACTTTGACGCGCTGGCCGCCGAGCAGGCCGAGCTGGAAGCCATCATCGCCACCGCCGGCACCGATTCCGAGCACCAGCTGGAAATCGCCGCCGACGCGCTGCGCCTGCCACCGTGGGATGCCGTGGTAGGCGTGTTGTCCGGTGGTGAAAAGCGCCGCGTGGCGCTGTGCCGCCTGCTCCTAAGCAAGCCCGACATGCTGCTGCTGGACGAGCCGACCAATCACTTGGATGCCGAATCGGTGGACTGGCTGGAGCAATTTTTGCAGCGCTACTCGGGCACCGTGGTGGCCATTACCCACGATCGCTACTTTTTGGACAATGCTGCCGAATGGATTTTAGAACTGGACCGGGGCTCCGGCATTCCATACAAAGGCAACTACTCCGACTGGCTGACGCAAAAGGGCGCGCGCCTGGAGCAAGAGCAAAAGGGCGAAGAATCGCGTGCCAAGGCCTTGAAGAAGGAATTGGAATGGTCGCGCCAAAACCCCAAGGCCCGCCAAGCCAAGAGCAAGGCCCGTCTGGCCCGCTTTGAAGAATTGAGCGACTTTGAATACCAAAAGCGCAACGAGACGAACGAAATCTTCATCCCCGTGGCCGATCGCCTTGGCCAGGAAGTAATCGAATTCGTCAACGTCACCAAGTCGTTTGGTGACCGTGTGCTGATCGACAACCTGAGCTTCAAAGTGCCACCTGGCGCCATCGTCGGCATCATCGGCCCCAACGGCGCCGGTAAATCCACGCTGTTCCGCATGATCGCTGGGCAGCAGCAGCCCGACAGCGGCACGGTGAAAATCGGCCAGACCGTCAAGATGGCCTTTGTGGACCAGAACCGTGATGATTTGGCCAATGAAAAAACCGTTTGGGAAGACGTGTCCGGCGGGCTGGACATTCTGAACGTGGGCAAGTTCCAGATGGCCAGCCGCGCCTACTGCGGCCGCTTCAACTTTAACGGCGGCGACCAGCAAAAGCGCGTCGGTTCGCTGTCTGGCGGTGAGCGTGGCCGTTTGCATCTGGCCAAGACCCTGATTGCGGGCGGCAACGTGCTGATGCTGGATGAGCCGTCCAATGACTTGGACGTGGAAACCCTGCGGGCACTGGAAGACGCGCTGCTGGAATTCGCCGGTTCGCTGATGGTCATCAGCCATGACCGTTGGTTCCTGGACCGTATTGCCACCCACATCCTGGCCTGCGAAGGCGACAGCCAGTGGACTTTCTTTGACGGCAACTACCAAGAGTACGAAGCCGACAAGAAGAAGCGTCTGGGCGAAGAGGGCGCCAAGCCTAAGCGGATGCGTTTCAAGGCATTGAAGTAGGCACCCCCCCAGGCTTGCCCACTGCGTGTGGCAGCGCCAACCCCCTTGCAGGGGGCGATTTCAGCAGCCTGGCAGAGCCAGTTCTGCGGAATCCTTGAAGCAAGAACGGCTCGTTATGTGGGCCGTTTTTGTTTTTGGGGGCGTTTACGCTTCTGCTATTGCTGGCACCGGCTCTTTAGGCCAGTTCGCCAGCAGGCGCCTGCGCACGGCGTAGATGTTGTTGCGCAGGGCGTAGAGCTCGTCGGTATAGGACAAGGGGACGGTGATGCGGTGGGTCACGCGGTCGAGTTCGTCGAGTTCGTCCAGCAGGGCTTCACGGTCGCCAGTGCGCTCGTCCACCTTGGTTTCGATCTCGCGCAGGCGGGCGTACCAGCGGAAAACCCGGCTGCGCACGCGAAACTGGTACAGCGGCGGCACGATCTTGCTCAGCGGCAGCATTAGCACCAACAGACCACCCAGTACCAGCCACATACGTTCGATCAGGTTGCTGGCCCAGAAGGGCAGGTAGCGCTGCCAGAACGGCGGCGTGCCGTTGATGGCGCGGTCACCCTCGGGGCTGACCGGCAGCTCGCTGGTGCGGGTGTTGGGGAAGTCGCGCGCGCGGTTGAACCAGCCCGCGCCGCTGTGCACCGTTTGCGCACTCTGGGCGAAGAGCTGGCGCAGGGCGGGATGGGTCTGGTCGCTGGAAATCAGCGAGGTGGTGGCGGCCAGCATCGACACGTCATGCGGTGGCATATCGGCGGCCAGGTCAACCACGCCGCGCGGCAGCGTCACGGCCGAGAGAAAGGCAAAGCGACGGGCGTAGGCATCGCTTTGGCCAAAATCCATCAGCTGGATGCCGCGGGCGCGCAGCAGGCGCTGCACCAGCGGCGACTGGGGGGCCGAGGCCAGCACCACCACGTCCAGCTTGCCTGCCAGCAGCGCGTCCACGGCGGGTGCGGGCTCCAGGTTCGAAGAACGCAGCGTACGGGCCTCGATATGGTTGGCCTTGAACATTTTCTCCATGATGTCCGGCACGCCGCTGCCTTGTTTGTCGATGTTGATGCGCAGCATCTTTAACTGGGGCAGGGCGGTCAGCGTGGCGGTCGCGGGATCAATCTTGCGGGCCGCGTCGGTTCGGTAAAACAGCCAGATGGGTTCGTAAAACAGGCTTCCCAAGGACATCAGGCCTGCTTCTTCATCGGCCAGCGGGTCGGCGCTGCCGCCGCGCACAAAACCTACGTCGGCCTCGCCATTGCGCAGCATTTGCAGGTTGTCGGCTGCACCGTCGGTGGCTTTCAGTACCACCTCGATGCCGTGGGTCTTGAGCGCATTGGCGTAGCGCTGGCCAAACTCGGCATAGGCGCTGCCTGCCGGGCCGGTGGCCAGGGTGACGGTTTTGGGCGGCTGCGGGTCAAGATACCAGTAGGCGGCGGCAATCGCTCCGATCACGATGAATACGACCGGACCGGCCGAGACGACCAAATCGCGCAGGGACAGCAGGATCAGTTTGAGGGTCTTGGGCATGGAAATCAGATAGCTGGAAAACCGGGCGACTGTGCCGTTTGTGTGCCTGCCGAGCGGTGTAGCCACGCGCCGAAAGCCTGCTCTGGCAGGGGGCGGCTGAACAGGTAACCCTGGTAGGCATCACAGCCCTGCGTCGCCAAAAAGCTGTGCTGTGCTTCGGTCTCTACGCCCTCGGCGATCACTGCCAGGCCCAGGCTGTGGCCTAGCGCGATGACCGTGCGGGCAATGGCGGCATCGTTGGGGTCGGTAAGCAAGTCGCGCACAAAAGACTGGTCGATTTTCAGTTGCTCCAGCGGCAGGCGCTTCAGGTAGGACAGCGATGAATACCCGGTGCCAAAGTCGTCCAGCGAAAAGCCGACACCCTGCGCCTTGAGCAGCCGCATCTTGGCGATGGTTTCCTCTACATCATTGACCAGCAGGCTTTCGGTCAGCTCCAGCTTCAGCAGGCGCGCTGGGGCACCGGTAATTTCCAGCACCTGCAGCACCGATGCCACAAAGTCCGGCTGCCGAAACTGCCGCGCGCTGACGTTGACTGCCAACGTCAGGTGCCGGGTATGGGCCTGCTGGCTCCAGGCGTGGAGCTGGGTACAGGCCTGCTGCAGTACCCAGTGGCCCAGCGGCAGGATCAGCCCGGTGTCTTCGGCCAGTGGAATGAAGTCGTTGGGTGGCACCATGCCACGCTGCGGGTGCGGCCAGCGCAACAGTGCCTCAGCTCCTACGGGCAGGCCCTGTGCATCTACCTGTGCCTGGTAGTACAGCTGGAACTGCTGCTGCAACAGCGCGCGCCGGATATCTGCCTCCAGCGCCACCCGGCTGTTCACTACCGCCTGCATCTGCGGGTCGTAAAAGCGCAGGGTATTGCGGCCGACTGCTTTGGCCTGGTACATGGCCAGATCGGCCTGTTTCAGCAACTCGTCAATGCTGGCATCCATGCCCTGGTACAGGGTAATGCCCAGGCTGGCCGATAGCTGGTGCTCGTGCGTTTCCAGCAGGTAAGGCTGGGTGATGGCATGGCGCATTTTTTCACCCACTGCCTCGGCATGGGCAGCGGCTTCGTCACGGTCGGCGCTGAGTTGGGTCAACAGCACCACAAATTCGTCTCCGCCCAGGCGCGCCACGGTGTCGGTGGACCGTACGCATACGGCCAACCGTGTCGCCACCTGCTGCAGCAGCAAGTCGCCGATGTCGTGCCCCAGGCTGTCATTCAGCGCCTTGAAGTTGTCCAGGTCAATAAACTGGAGCGCGCCAAAATGGTGGTTGCGTGCGCCCTGCGCCAATTCCTGGCGTAGCCGATCCACCAGCAAGCGGCGGTTAGGCAGGTGGGTCAGCGGGTCGTAAAACGCCAGATGGTTGATTTCTTCTTCGGCGGCCTTGCGCTGCGTCATGTCATTGAAGGTGTTGACGTAATGTGTGATCTGGCCTTGGGCATCTTTCACGGCCGTGGTGCTGCGCGCATCGGGGTAGATGTCGCCGTTTTTGCGCCGGTTCCAGACCTCGCCGCGCCAGGTACCGGTAGCATCCACGCTGTCCCACATGGCTTGGTAAAACTCGCGCGGGTGACGGCCCGAGTTGAGGATGTTCAGGCTGCGCCCTTGCACATCGGCTTCGGTGTAGCCGGTTATCTGGGTAAACGCCAAATTGCAGCGCAGGATGCGGCGCTGCGCATCGGTTACCGCCATGCCGTCCTGGGCATTGAAGGCCGTGGCAGCAATCCGCAAATCCAGATCCGCCTGCACCCGTTGGGTGATATTGCGGGCCAGCAGAATGAAGCGCGGCGCATCTTCATCAGGCGCGTTGCCCGGTGCCGCTTCCAATGGAGTTTTGCGTGCCACGGAAATTTCAAACCACTGCCGCCCCTGGGCAAACGGCAGCGCCACCTGGCCACCTTCGGAACGTCCGTTTAGCTGGGCTTCGTCCAAGGCGAGGCCTACCGTGCGTGCGGCTTCTGCGGGCAATATATCTTTCGCTTTGCGGCCCAAATACTGCTCGGGTCGGATGTCCAGCGGCAGGGCAGGGGGCATGCGGCAGTCGTACACCGTGCCGTCCAAGCCCAGTTCGAACATCAGGTCGGGAATGGCATCCAATGTGGCCTGCAGCTTGTTTTGGGTGGCGGAAATTTCTTGGGTACGCTCGACCACCTGGGCTTCCAGACTGTGTTCCTGGCGTTTGAGTTGCAACAGCAGGTGTGCGGCCCAGCCCAGCAGGGCACTGAACAACATGCCCAGCGCTACTTTGAACGCCAGTCCTGCCGGGTCGCCCCAGCCCTGGATGGGCGCAGCGCTCAGCACCCAGCGCCCGTTGGGCACCAAGACATCGCGGTCCACGGTATCCACCGGGGCGTGCGTGCCGGACATGGCGATGCTCTGCCGAAGCTGGTTGTCAGGTCGTACGCGCCACAGCTCGTAGGCCATGCCGTGGTCTGTCAACTGTGCCACGCCACTGCTGGCCAGGACCTCCGGCAGCCGGATCACTACCGACACAAACCCCCAAAACCGAGGCCGCGTGTTACCTAAATCCGCGGGCAGAAAATCCGACAAATACACCGGTAGCCGTCCGACCACCCCCAATCCGCCTTGCACCAGGTTCAACGGCCCTGCGAGCGTCAGCTTGCCGGTTTGCACGGCGCGGTTGGCCTCTTTGCCTTGCACAGGATCTATAAGCTGGTTGAAGCCCATGGTGCGTTCATTGCCCGCCATGGGAGCCACTTTGCGAACAATGCCGTCTGGCGACAGGCTGAACATAGTGACTCCTGGATACAGAGGGAGCATTTCGCCAGCAATGCCCTCAAAATTCGAGAATTCCCCCCCTGCCTGGTGCACCATGGCAGACAACGCATAGGTGCTGGACAGCGCACGTTCCATCGTGCTCTGGATGGCGTGGGCCCTGTCTGCCACGATACTATCGACCCGGGCGCGCTCGCTTTGTACCCGGCGTTGCTCCATATTCCATACCAACAGCGCAGCCGCACAGGCTGTGACCACAAAAACAATACCAGCCAATACCCGTGCATAGACGGCGCTGGGATGGCGTCGGGACGGCTTGGTAGTCATCGTTGAGGGAGCTGCCTCTGTCTCTAATTGTGTCAATTTGTTTCTTTTGGCCCGACTATAAAGCCTGTGGCCTGACCGCTTCTGAAGCTTAGCCGTAGGAGTTTGGGGCATATGGCCCAAGTGCAACTACAAGCGGAGAGGGGAGCAGGCCCATCCCAAAATATAAATATATATAAAAACAGCTTCTTGCCCATATTATTGCTACATGAGTAGCTATTTTTTATATAGCATTTAATGCATTCGCCACAAGCTTAGTTCGCAAACCACGATGCCTATCCACGCTAATGTTGACCAGCGTACACCCGCTGATGCTGGCTGTACTGCTGTATTTGGGGTCCGGCATCGGCTTGGCCTGCATCCGTGGGTTGTAGCGCAAGCCTAGCACCTTGCCCAAGGGGGCCGAGGGGGGCTGGTTGGTCACAGCCGTATTGGCCGGTGGCGTAGCCAGGCCCGTGTTGTTGATGTTGGAATTACAAGGCTTTAGTGGTGGGAGTGCGGGCAGTGCCGCGCTGATCGTGGCGGCTTGCCTGGCTTGGGCTGTTGACAACAATCTGACCCGTAAAGTTGCGCTGGTGGACGCCGGCTTTATCGCCATGGCCAAGGGTCTGGCGGCGGGTAGTGTCAGCCTGGGGTTGGCCTGAGCCAACGGTGCCATGATGCCGTCCCATGGCGTGCTTGCGCAAGCTGCCTTGCTGGGCTTTGCCAGCTATTGCATCAGCCTGGTGTTATTTGTGCTGGCGCTGCGCCATCTGGGTACGGCCCGTACCGGTGCCTACTTTTCTGTGGCACCGTTTGCCGGGGCCGTATTGTCTGTATGGCTGCTGGATGAGCCTATCACCACCCAATTGCTGTTGGGCGGTGCCTTGATGGCCATGGGCGTACTGCTGCATTTGGTCGAACGCCACGCGCACAGCCATCAGCACGACGCACTGGCGCACGACCATGCACACACCCACGGTACCGGTCCGCACCATGCGCACGCACATGACCAACCGATCGCCGCGCACTCCCGCCATAGCCATCCGCACAAGCACATACCGCTGATCTACAGCCACGTGCATTTTCCCGATGCCCGCCATTGGCACAGCCATTGATACTTGGGGGCAAGCAGTACCAAAACCTGTCTGCGAAGATCTGTACACCATGATTGCGGAGCATGCCTGTTACTTCATACGATGTATACAAACGTAATGGTATCGTCAGTCTTTGCTACTTTTTCCATAGCGTAAATCGAGCCTCCGCTGTAGGATAAGAGCCACACCACCGCCACGCCAGCGGCTAGGCCCTTTCCCAGAACCGCCCGCATCACACCTTCTTTTCTCGTCCCTTTGGCTCGGATGATGATCGCGTCGATAGCGGCTTGCACCGCATCTTCGCCCGCAATGTCGGCCAATTCAGCCGCAACTTCAGGGGAGAAAGGTCTTCTTCCTGTTCGTAAGTGCGACACGTCTGATATGTAGATTCCCATTCGTAAAGCTAGCGCTTTATCGCTCCCGCACACTTTCGATGCTTTGTCAATTAGGGTATTAAGTTCTTGCATTAGGAAACCTTTCCTATAAAAATTTAGGCACTAGGAAATCTTTCCTAGGTTCTAAATGGAACACAAATCATGATCAAAGTCTCGGTAACGTCGACCGAAGTCCGCAACCAAAGCGGCAACGCCAAAGCAAGCGGCAAGCCCTATTCTCTCAATTTCCAAACCGTTTGGCTGCACCTTTCGGACAAGAACGGCACCGCCAACCCCTACCCAGAAAAGTGCGAAATCATCCTAGAAAAATCTTCGGATGGTGCAGCGCTGTATTACACACCCGGAGAGTACATCCTGGCGGACAACAGCATCTATGTTGACCGTTCCGGCAATCTGGCGGTATCCCCCCGCCTGACCTCCCTCCCCAAGCCCAAAGCCATCTAGGCCCACCATGTCGGACGCAAACCATGCGGCCCGGCTCGTGCTCGTAGAGGCCGCAGCCCTGGCCCTACTTCGCGAGACCGCAGACGATCACGACCAGCACGACGAGATCGTGATCCGTGCAGCCCGTGATTTTCACGGCGAAACCACCATCGATATCACCTACATGGTCCATGGCATGCCTGTGGCAGGGGAGGGGCTATGAGCAAGCTTGCTATTCAACTTCACGAGCTTCGTGCTGCCGTGAAATATCACGCTAAAGAGCCTACCGACATTCGGCAGTACACGCGCTGCCGTCGTAATTTGAAGTTGGTAGCGGCGCTTTTGATAGGCAAAGGTTGCATGCCCGTGGCAGGGGAGGGTCTGTGAAAAAGTTATATCCGAAAGATCAGCCTGTTCAGATTAATCCGCTTCATCTTTTGGAGTTAATCAATGCTTTGATGGCGGCTAGAGAAGCTAGTCGCT
>NZ_JBWMAX010000168.1:0-1327 GCF_056521385.1 Rhodoferax sp. RT5P35
TTCGGTGGTCATCTGGGTGGCCATGATGACGGTGCGTGCACGGTCGCTCAGAAGCACCCAGGCCAGCAGGGCCAACACACCACTCAGGACCATGCCGTTGCGGGCAATCATCTGCGCCTTGTGGTGGGCCGGTGAAGCGGCTGCATCGGCGTGCTCCACCATGGCCAGGGTCCAGGTGCGGCCTCCCACCTGCAGATACTCCAGGGTGTCGGCCGAGGCCTGGGTTTTGGGCAAGGGGATGGGATTGGAGTCGAACAGCAGCGACTGGTTGCTGAGTTCTATGCCGTCAAAAATACGCACGTCCACACCACTGGTCTCCACACCCGGCAGCCCTGCCATCCACACATCCATGCGGCACGGTGCCACCACCCAACCCATCAGACCGGCACGCCGAGCGTCCACGGTATCGGTTGGTGCCCCGGGGCGGTAGACCGGCATGAACATGGCAAACCCCACCCGGACATCGGTACCGTTTTGCAGCGTGCGACTGAGCCTGCCGGTAATGGCCGCCGCCCCGGAATCGCGCGCGCGCTCCATGGTGGTCCGGTACACGGCATCGACCAGCAAATCCTGGCCGAGCGGGCCCAGCTTGGCATCCAAAGCCGGTTCCAGTTGCACCAGCGGGGCGTACTCGGGGCGCACACCTTCGGGCGCGAGCGCGTAGCCAGCGCCCAGGGCGCGCATACCGGCCATATGGGCGGGCAGTTCCGCCGCACCGACCAGCGGCACCCAGCCCAGCGCGACCACCCCGGATACATCGGCCCCGAGCTGCAAGGCCTCCACGTAACGGCTGAAGGCTTCTCGCCCCACCGGCATCCCTACCGCGAACAGGCCCTGCACGCCGCGCAGCACCTGCTCCTGGGCGCGCATGCGCTGCTCCACCCGGCTGGCAAAGGCCTGCACATTGGCATCCGCACGCGCGCGGTGGTCCAGCTCGGCGTTGCGGGTTTCAAACTGCCACAGCCACCAGGTGGTGCCCAACGACAACGCCAGTACCAGCACCGATCCGCCGAGGTGGTGAAGCCAGTTGTCGGGGCGCTTCAATCTCAAAACACCACCATCTCGCGGGCCAGTGCAGGCGGGAAATACTTCTCAAAGATCCGCAGCACCGTACCGTCATTGCGCAAGGACTGCACCACCGCCTGCCACTTGGCGATGTCGGCAGAGGCAATGGATTTCCTGGACATGATGAGCCCGTGCGGCACGGGAGGGTCGTTGAACTCGATGATCTGGGTCGTGTCCTTGATCTGCCGGGCCTGTACATCGCCCACGTCGAAGGGTTCGATCACCATGCCCTGGATACGCCCCAGAGCCAGTACCTGGTAAA
>NZ_JBWMAX010000169.1:0-1326 GCF_056521385.1 Rhodoferax sp. RT5P35
CGCGAGCAGTACGACCTGGTGGTGCTGGACATCGAGCTGGGCCGCGAGCGGCATGCGGGCGTGGCCATCATCAATGCCATCAACAAAACCCGGCCCGGCACGCCGGTGTTGGTGGTGTCGGCCATGCCCGCCACCATTTACCGCAGCATCATGAAGGCGCGGAATGCCTGGGACTACCTGCAAAAAACCACGTTTGAAGAGGCCGACTTCATCGACACGTTTTTAGAGATCCTGCGGGCGGGCCGGGCTACCGCCAAAGCCCCGCCCCAGGCGCCATCGGCGGATGCCGATGCCTTGTCGCTGGACCCTCTGCGGCAAAACTCCGCCCTGTGGCGCGGCCACCGCATCAACCTGCCACTGACCGCGCAGCGCATTCTGGCCACGCTGTACCAGCGCCGGGGCCAAGTGGAGTCGTACGACGATCTGTACCAGGTGGTGAAAAGTGGCCGCAACCGGGACAACGTACGCAAACACGTCAGCACCATCCGCGATGCCTTCCGCGAGCTGGACCCGCAGTTCGACGCGATAGAAAACGTGCCGATGCGCGGCTTTCGCTGGACGGTGCCTGCATGAAGCCCTTGGGGCGGCTGCCGTTCCAGGTGCCTTTTCAGGTGCCGTTCCGCATCCCCTTCGGCCTGCGGTTTTTCTTTCGCACCGCCTTTGCCCTGCTGGCCCTGGCCACCCTGGCCCTGGCCTTGAGCGTGCTGCAGGAAGAAAAACAACGCGGCCTGCGCAGCTACCAAAGCAGCTTTCAGCAAAACCTGGCCCAGATCGCCCAGCGCCTGCGCCACCTGCAATGCACCTACGCCCAGGGCTACCACTTTGCCCGCCCGCTGCGGCCCGAGGTATTTGCCCTCCAGCAGGGGCTGGTCACCACACAGGCCTAGTGTTACATCGGGTGTCGGGCGCTGTAACCCGGCCCCTACAATCCGGTAACACTTTGGCATGTTCTATGAAAATTCTGATTTCCAACGACGACGGCTACCAGGCTCCTGGCATTGTGGCGCTGTATGAAGCGCTGAAAGACGTGGCCGAGGTCGAGGTGGTCGCACCCGAGCACAACAACAGTGCCAAGTCCAACGCGCTCACCCTGTACGCGCCTTTGTACGTGCACCAGGCCGCCAACGGTTTTCGGTATGTGAACGGCACCCCGGCCGACTGCGTGCACATCGCCCTGACCGGCCTGCTGGGCTACCGGCCGGATCTGGTGATCTCGGGCATCAACAACGGCGCCAACATGGGCGACGACACCATCTACTCGGGCACCGTGGGCGCGGCCATGGAGGGCTACCTGTTCGGCATTCCGGCGATTGCCTTTTCGCAAAC
>NZ_JBWMAX010000170.1:0-1322 GCF_056521385.1 Rhodoferax sp. RT5P35
GATCTACCTGGGTGACGAGGTGGGCACACCCAACGATGCCAGCTACCTGAACGACCCCGCCAAGGCCGGAGACAGCCGCTGGGTGCACCGCCCGGCCCGCGTGCCCGCCCTGTACAGCCAGCGGAACAAAAAGAACAGCGTGCCCGGCCAGATCTACCAGGGCCTGCGCCGCATGGTGGAGGTGCGTGCGTCGCTGGAAGAGTTTGCCGGGGGCCAGCTCACCGGTTTCCGCGCCGGGTCGGCCAGTGTGCTGGGCTATCTGCGCGGCACGCCGGGCACACATGTGCTGGCGCTGGCCAACTTCAGCGAGCAGCCGCAAACCTGCCCGGCGATTGTGTTCAGCGCCCAGCCCGAGAGCGCGGTGGACCTGCTGACCGGCGAGACGCGCGAGTTGCGCGCGGGGCTGACGCTGGCACCGTATGAGGTGCTGTGGCTGGACTGCCGGGCCTGACGATCAGGGTCCGCGCGATACCAGGCTGCGGGCGATGTGCTTGGGGTTGAGCGCCCCCAGCACCTTGGCTAGCCCAAACTGGGTATAGATGAAGGCCAGGCCCGACCGGTATTCCGACCAGCCCCGCTGGCAGCAAATATACAAATACTCTTTGGCGGAAGCGCGCACCTGGGCGTGGCAGGCGGCCCTGTCGCGGCCACCCAGGCCCAGGGTGGGGTTATTGAAGATCACCTTCAAGGCCCGCATCCCGTTCTCCATGTTGCGCTTGGAGTTTTTGCCTTGCGAGATGTTGTCGTCGTGCCAACGGTATTGGGTGATCGGGGTCGGGTCGTAGACAAACTCGCCCAAAAATACCATGCGCACCAAAAACTCGCGGTCTTCGGCGGTGCGCAGGTTTTCGTCAAACAGCATGGTCTTGCCGGATACCTTTTTCGCAAACATCAGGCTGGACGGTTTGATGAAATTGCCTTTGATCAGACGGGGGAAAATATCTGAATTGATCAGCAAACAAGAAGACCCATCGATTTTTTGGCCGTATTTTTTCGAGGGGTTGTCCCAGAAATCATCGTAGGCCTGCGGATTAATGGAGTCGCCCACCAGCAGGCGACCGGCACCGTAGGCCGCCACCGCCGAAGGGCGCAGCGCCACGGCGGCCAGCAACTGCTGCAAATGCACGGGCTCCCAGATGTCGTCGGCATCCAGCAAGGCAATCCATTGGCCCGTGGCCTGCAAAATACCGACATTGCGGGTGGCAGGAAGCCCTTTGTTGGCCTGCTTTTGCAAAAGCACAGTGAATGGCAAATCTTCCTTGTGCGTCCAGTCCTGCACCACCTGGTAGGTGGCATCCGACGAGCCATCGTCGATCACGATC
>NZ_JBWMAX010000171.1:0-1321 GCF_056521385.1 Rhodoferax sp. RT5P35
GCCGCTCTCTTCCGACGTCGCTTTGTCGGGTCTGAAACGCGTCCTCGCAGAGCGCCCCGGATCGGTCGTCATGGCCGCCGTCGATTGGGAGCAGTGGGGCCGTTTCGAGCCGACAGGAGGTCGATCAATGCGTTTTGCACACCTCACAGGCAAGGATGCTGCCGGTGGCGAATCCCCGCTGAAAGCAGAGTTGACGGCAATGGGCATCGCAGAGCGCGAAGAAATGGCCATGCTGATGCTGACCGAAGCCTTGTCCGGCCCGTTGAAGATGGCGGCCGAACGGATTGATCCTGAACGTTCCCTATCAGACCTGGGGGTGGATTCGTTGATGGCCGTGGAGGTGCAAATTGCCATCAGCTCGGTGTTCTCCGTCGAGTTTTCGACGCTGGAATTGATGCGTGGCAATACCGTCAGCCTGCTGGCCGCCCGGGTATTGGAGCGCATGCAAATCCCGGCAGCGATCTCCTGACCCTGCGGGGCTCCACCACGGCGCAGCCACCTTCCCCTGAAAAAGAGGCTGCGACGTGGCTGCTTCGATGCGGTCTTCTTGCCCATGGGCAGTCTTTTTATCCATAACGCTTCCTAACCATGAACTCACCAGAACGCAATGCCGCGCGCGCCCGCGCCAAAGAAATGATGCAGCGGCATGTTGGCACCCATGCCAGCGCACCCGTGGCATCGACCACCTCAGAGCACCGCCCGCCCGCAGGCCCCGCCAGCTTTGAAAACTTCCCCGGCTACCAGGAGCATTGCCGCCAACGCGACGCATTCGAAAAATTTGGCATGCGCAACCCCTACTTCTCATTGCACGATGGCGTACAGGCCGCCACGGTGGCGGTCAATGGCCGCGAGTACCTGAGCTTCTCGGGCTACAACTACCTGGACCTGGCCAGCCATCCCGCATTGACCAATGCCTCCATCGAGGCCATCCGCCGCTACGGCAGCACCGTGTCTGCCAGCCGCGTGGTCTCCGGCGAGATCGC
Organism: Rhodoferax sp. RT5P35; assembly: GCF_056521385.1. Classification (NCBI taxonomy): domain Bacteria; kingdom Pseudomonadati; phylum Pseudomonadota; class Betaproteobacteria; order Burkholderiales; family Comamonadaceae; genus Rhodoferax; species Rhodoferax sp. RT5P35. The sequence continues at coordinate 984 of NZ_JBWMAX010000171.1, forward strand.
GTTGCACCAGCAGCTGGAACGCGACATGGCGGACTTTCTGGGCATGGACGATGCCGTCAGCTTCGTCAGCGGCTACGGCACCAACGTCAGCACTTTGGGCCATCTGTTTGGGCCCGGCGATCTGATCGTGCATGACGCACTGATCCACAACTCGCTGATGACCGGCGCACGCCTTTCGGGTGCGCGCCGCATCCCCTATCCGCACAACGACTACGCTGCGTTGGACCGCATTCTGGCCGAAGCCAGCAAGCAGCACCGCCACACCGTCATCGTGACGGAAGGCGTATTCAGCATGGACGGTGATATTGTCGATTTGCCCACACTGGTCGACATCAAGA
>NZ_JBWMAX010000172.1:0-1320 GCF_056521385.1 Rhodoferax sp. RT5P35
GCGTGAAGCTCACAAACATCGAAATCAGCACGGCGGCCACGATGGTGATGCCGAACTCGTGAAAGAACTTGCCGATGATGCCGCCCATGAACCCGATGGGCATGAACACCGCCACGATGGACAGGGTGGTGGCCAGCACCGCCATGCCAATTTCCTGCGTGCCGTCCAGCGACGCCTGGTACACGTTTTTGCCCAGCTGCACGTGGCGCACGATGTTTTCGCGCACCACGATCGCATCGTCGATCAGCAGGCCCACGCACAGGCTCAGCGCCATCAGCGTGATCATGTTGATGGTGAAGCCAAAAATGTTCATGAACAAAAAGGTGCCAATCAGCGCAATCGGCAGCGTCAAGCCGGTAATCACGGTGGAGCGCCAGGAGTTGAGGAACAAAAACACGATCAGGATGGTCAGCGCCGCGCCTTCGAACAGCGACTTGCGCACGTTGTCCACCGCCACGCGGATGGGCCGGGCCGCGTCGGTAATGGGCTCCAGTCGCAGCCCGGGCGGCAGCTGGGGCGTGAGCTCGGCAATGGCGGCGTTCAGGCCATCGACCACCTCGATGGTGTTTTCGTCCTGCGACTTCTGCACACTCAAAAGCAGGGTGCGCTGGCCGTTGTACAGCGCCAGGGAGTCGATCTCTTGCGCGCCGTCCACCACGTTGGCCACCTGGTCTACGCGCACCAGGCCGTTCTTGCGGGCCACGATGATCTGGCCAAAGTCTTCCGGGCGCTGCATGCGTGCATCGATCTGCACCACCCGCTCCTGCGCCAGGTTGCGGATGGAGCCCAGCGGCAGGTTCTGGTTCTCGCTTTTCACCGCGTTGACCACCTGGTCGGCGGTGATGCCCAGGGCTTCCATGGCGCGGGGCTGCAGGGTGATGTTGACCTGGCGCTGGGTGCCGCCCACCAGCGTGACCGAGCCCGCGCCGCGCACGTTTTGCAGGCGCTTCTTGAGCACCTGGTCGGCCCAGTTGGTGAGCTCAATCGCGCTCAAGGCCTTGCCCTTACTGGCATCGGGAATCACGGCCAGGGACCACACCGCGCGGCTGCTCGGGTCGAAGCGCAGCACGCGCGGCTCTTTCACCTCGTCGCGCAGCAGCGGGCGCACTGCGGCCACTTTTTCGCGCACATCTTCTGCCGCCTTTCGGCCATCCACCGAGAGCTGGAATTCGATGATGACGACCGACTGGCCTTCGTAGCTGCGCGAGGTGAGGGCGTTGATGCCGGCAATCGCGTTCACGCCTTCTTCCAGCTTCTTGGTGACTTCGCTCTCCACAATGTCGGGCGAGGCGCCGGGGTATTCCGCCGTGACTACCACCA
>NZ_JBWMAX010000173.1:0-1318 GCF_056521385.1 Rhodoferax sp. RT5P35
GCGCCAGAAGAGTTCGCCGTCCAGCCGCTTCCACAGCAGGGAGCCGTTCAGCGTGGGCGGCCACATGGGCAGCTTGGCGGCATCCACGCCTTCGCCTTTGCCATCCGCGCCGTGGCAGCGCAGGCACTGCTGCTGGTACACGGCCTGGCCGCGCACGATGCTGTCGGCGGTGAAGCCGCTGGGCGAGATGTGCAGGCTGGTGGGCACGGCGGGAGCCAGCAGCAACTGGCTTTCAGGCCAAGGGGCCAGCAACAGCACGGCCACAGCGCCTGTCCACAGACCGTAGCGTGCACGCCGCCAGAAAAGGGATACCGCCAGAGTGAGCAAGGCCAGCTGCAGGCAGGCCAACGAGAGGGCAACCCGGCGCGCATGGCCTGCGTCCAGCGCCAGCATTTCCCCGGCAATGCGCTGCGCAAACGGCCAGGCGGGCTGGCCGTGGAGGTCGGGGGCCAGCCCCAGGGCGTGCAGCAGCGCCCGCAGGCCGAGCTGGGTTTCCTGCAGCAAAGCCAGCAGCCCGTTCAGCGCCTCGGGCGATAGAGATGCCAACCCAGGTCTACCAGCTCGCGGCCAGGCCCAGCAGCGACAAGGCCTGGTGGCGCAGCTCCGCCAGCCGCGGGTCGCCCCGGTGGCGCGGGTAGGGCAGGGCGTTGACCAGCACCTGTTTGATGCGCGCAGGCCGGTCGGACAGCACGACCACGCGCTGCGCCATGAACAAAGCCTCTTCCACATCGTGCGTCACCAGCAGCACCGAGAACCCATTGCGCTGCCACAGATCGACCAACTCAGTCTGCATGGCCAGGCGGGTCAATGAATCCAGCTTGCCCAGGGGTTCGTCCAGCACCAGCAGGCTGGGGTCGTTGACCAGGGCGCGGGCAAGTGCCACGCGCTGCGCCATGCCGCCCGACAACTGGTGCGGCAGGGCCTTGGCAAAACTTTGCAGACCTACCAGTGCCAGCGCTTCGTCCACGCGGTGGCGGTGGGTGGCGAGCAGCCCGCGCGCCTGCAGGCCCAGCGCCACGTTGTCCCACACGCTGCGCCAGGGGAACAGCGTGGGGTCCTGGAACACCACGATGCGCGACGGGTCGGGCTGGGTGATGGCCTGGCCGTCGTGCTGCAGGCTGCCTGCGGTGGCGGGTTCCAGCCCCGCCACCAGGCGCAGCAAGGTGGATTTGCCGCAGCCGCTGGGGCCCAGCAGGGCGACAAATTCGCCGGGCTGGATGTCCAGGTCGAGGTCGGCGATTACCTGCAAAGGACCACCGGGTAGTTCAAACCAGTGGCTGACGTTGCGCACGGCAATGTGCGCACCGGTGGTGGTTGT
>NZ_JBWMAX010000174.1:0-1317 GCF_056521385.1 Rhodoferax sp. RT5P35
GGCAGCGGGCAGGGCGGTCTTCGCAATCGCCGACACCACGCCCTGGGCCTGGCCGAACTTCTGGTAGGGGTATGCCTGGTAGCGCAGGCGCACGGTGTCGCCCACGCGGATGAAGCCGATGGCGCGGCTCGGCGCATACAGATGGGCCTGCAGCACCGCGCCTGCGGGCACGATGCTCAGCAGCGCCCGCCCGGGGTCAGCGGTTTGCCCGGCTTCGGCCACGATGGCCGTCACCACCCCGCCCTGTGGCGCGTGGATGACCAGTTGCCGCAGTGACTCGCTCTCGGCCAGCTCTTGTTCCACGCCCAGGCGGTTGCGTTCCAGTTCGGCCAATTGGGCCTGGTGGCGCAAGGGCAGGGCGCGCAGTTCGTCGCTGCGCGCCTGGATTTCTTGGGCGGTGTGGGCTTGCTCGCGCAGCAGGCCTTGCAGCTTGACCTGTTGGTCCAGCAGTTCGGCCTGGCGTTGCTGGGCCTGCTCTTTGGAATAGAAGCCTTGCGCCACCAGGCCCGCAGAGCGGGCTTCCGTTTCGGCGGCGAGCGTGGTGCGTTGGCGTTGGCTGGCGATTTGCGCGTCCAGCGTATCGGCCTGCGCCTTCAGCCGGGCGAGACGTGCCGCCAAGGCGCTTGTCTCCTGCGTTTGCAAGGCCAAGGTCTGGGCCGTCTGGGTCTGTAGAGAATCGCCGCGCTGCCGCACGCGTGCGCTCACCGTGGCGTGCACGCCGCTGTCCGATGACCCGCTGGCGGACTGGCGGTCGCTGCCCAGATCGAACAAGGCCTGGCCCTGCTGCACGCTCTGGCCTTCTGCCACCCGCATGCGCTGCACCACGCCCGATTGCGGCACGTGCACCCGCACCAGCCCGGTGGACGGCATCAGATGGCCCGACAAGGTGCTGCGCTGGGTGTAGCTGCCCCAGGTGAAAAAGCCCACCACCAGCAGCGCCATGCCACAGGCCAGCGCCGTCCACACGCCATAGCTGAGTGGTCGCACCATGGTGATGCTGCCGAGCCAGTTGCGGTGCTGCCGCTCCAGTGCCTCGGGCCGGAACAGCGGCGGGGCAGGCACGCTCAAGGCAGCAGCCGGTCCAGCAGTGGAGAGCTGAACACCCGGTAGGGGTCGTGCTGGTTGTAGGCGGTCTGGGCTGCTTCCCAGCGCTCGCCGATGGCTTGCCCGTCGCGGTAGGCCTGCGGCACGGTGTAGCCGAGCACGTGGGCATCGTCCCAGGCGGCGGTGTCGGTGTAGCCCCAGCCTTTGGACCATTCGGGCCGCACGGCGGCGTAGCTGCCCGAGAAGTTCGACAGCATCCACTGCTCGATCTCG
>NZ_JBWMAX010000175.1:0-1312 GCF_056521385.1 Rhodoferax sp. RT5P35
AAGACGGTGCGGTCATCGGCAAGTTTGTGGCCGCGGGCCTGAGCTGGTTTGTGTCCACCTCGTTCAGCAAGAGCTTCAGCCTGTACGGCGAACGCGTGGGCGCTTTGACCGTACTGTGCGAGTCCAAGGAAGAAGCCAGCCGCGTGCTGAGCCAGCTCAAGATCTGCATCCGCACCAACTACAGCAACCCGCAAATCCACGGTGCGACGGTCGTGGCCACGGTGCTCAACACCCCTGCGCTGCGTGCCCAGTGGGAAGGCGAGCTGGGCGAAATGCGCGTGCGCATCAAGGCCATGCGCCAAAAGCTGGTCGATGGCCTGAAGGCTGCCGGTGTGAAGCAAGACATGTCTTTCATCACCCAGCAGATCGGCATGTTCAGCTACTCCGGCCTGAGCAAGGACCAGATGGTGCGCCTGCGCGAAGAATTCGGCGTGTACGGCACCGACACCGGCCGCATGTGCGTGGCCGCGCTGAACAGCAAGAACATCGACTACGTCTGCGCGTCGATCGCCAAGGTGGTCTAAACCGACTTAGCCATCCGGGAGCAGAAATGCTCCCAAATCAATAGCTGCCTGTGCTTACCCGATAAGCGCAGGCAGCTTTTTTTTATGCATAAAACTAGGCCTTGGACGTGCTGCGCGCCACGGCTTGCAAGATCTCTTCCGACAGCGCCGCATCGTCCACCGCCCGCGCCAGCACCAGCGCGCCCACCATGGCGGCATAGGTGGCCAGGACCTTCTCGCGCTGGGCGGCTTTGGAGCGGCCCGGCATCCACTGGGCCAGCATCTCGGCCATGGCCTGGATGCCCTCGGTCACCGCCCGGCGCACCGGGGCCGACTGGCGCGCCACCTCGGAGCCCAAAGCCGCCACCCAGCAGCCCTGGCCGGGCTGGTCGCGGTGGGCCGTGGACAAATAGGCTGCGCTGATCGCCTGCAGCGGCTGGTCGGGCGCATCCGCCGCCATCTGGTTCCACCAGGCTGTACCGCCCTCGAACGCCCGGGTGCTGGCCTGGGCGAGTAAATCGTCTTTGGAGCTGAACTGGCCGAAAAAGCCGCCGTGGGTCAGCCCGGCGGTTTTCATGATGTCGGCCAGGCCCACACCGGCAAAACCCCGCTCGCGGAACAGCTGCGCCGCCACGCCCAGCACGCGTTCATGGTTCTCGGTGGCTTGTTCGCGGCTGACTTTCATGGTCGTCTCCTCAGAAAAATAAGAATGCTTGACATTTTATATGACGGTCAACATATAAGTCAACCAGGCCGACCGTCATATAAAAACCAACTTCTGAAAGCACACCCTGGCCTCCTCGTCTCTC
>NZ_JBWMAX010000176.1:0-1310 GCF_056521385.1 Rhodoferax sp. RT5P35
GATTGCCGTAGGCGGCAGCCGCCGCAGACAACTGGCCGGTGGACAGCGTCACGTGGCGGGCCTCCAGCCCCAGGCCCACAAAGGCCAGCACCGGCGGCAGCAGGCCGAGCATGAAGCCCAGCGAGATGTTCGACGCAAAGCCCGAAATATGCTCGCGCATGAAACGCGCCCAGCGGTCGGCGCGCGCCCCGCCCAGCACCCGGGTGATGCGCGGGTTGTAGCGCAGGGCCGAATCCAGCTGGTGCAGCACAAACCAGTTTTCCACCGCGCCCGCAATCAGGCTGGAGGTAAACAACAGCACGCCGGTAAACGCCGCAAACAGCAGCGTGCTGGGGCTCAGCAGGTTCAGGGTGTGGAACACGTGGTCGGCCTCGGCCTGGCTGATCATGTGCTTGCCGCTGCCCCAGAACATCGCATAGCTGATCAGCAGCACGCAGGGCGTGACCATGCCCACATTGCCCAGCACCGCCGCCACCTGCGAACGCACCAGGTGGGTGACTTCGTCGACAAAGTCTTCGATCGCCCGGCTGTTGCCCAGGTCTTTGAGCTTGGCGGCCATGGCGGGGGCGGTCATGGCCGGCTGCTTGGTGGCCAGAGTCCAGTGCAGCAGCTGGATCATCACAAAGCTGGCGGCGTACATCACGCCCGACCACATGCCCGCCCAAAAGGCCGTCAGGCCCACCGCGCCGATCAGAAACTTCAGCAAGGTGGTCAGCGACGTGGCCGCACCGCCGCCTGCCGCCTTGATCAGCATGCCACGGTACTCGGCCCGGTCGCGGGTGATGTAGTGCTCGCCGGTTTCGGCGCTGCGCTCGGTCACCTTGGCGGCCAGCATCGAGGCGTTGCCACGCACCAGCGCCCGCAGGCTGCGGCGTTCCTGCCCGGCATAAGTGAGGCGCACCACCAGGCGGCTGGCGCTGGCATCGGGCGTGGGCGAGAGCAGGCAATCCATCAGATCGCGCACCCGCAGCAGGCGTTCGCGCAACTGGCGCAGCATGAACACCAGGTTGACCGAGATGCCGTGGTCGTTCAGGTGCGGGTACACGCTGGCGGCGGCCTGGCGGCATAGCTCCAGCCGCTCGCGCAGGCGCTGGGCGGCGGCCTCCAGCTCGGGCAGCTCGCGCGGCGTGGCAATGAAAGCCCGGCGCAAGGCATCCACCTCGGCCGACAGGCTGTTGAACGGCTCATCATGCCGGGCGGCAGCGCTCATGCGCAAGCGCAACTCCGATGCCACGCCGGTGGCCATGATCTGGTTGCTGCAAAAAGTAATGGCCTGCAGCAGCTCGTCTTGCCACAGCGTGATGCCCGGC
>NZ_JBWMAX010000177.1:0-1308 GCF_056521385.1 Rhodoferax sp. RT5P35
GTTGAGCCGCCACTTCTGCTTCGGTGGGTTTGAACTTCACCCCTCGAAAAATTTCAATTCCATGCAGCGTGGCGTGGGTGTGTGCTGGTCAAGTTTTTTCGGACACCGCGATAGGTTGTTTGATTGCCGATTGCTGCTCGAAAGCATTGGGTGGCAAGTTGCCCAGTTTGGAGTGCAGCCGCACGCTGTTGTAGAAGCCAACGATGTAGTCGGCGATATCGGTCATGGCCTCGGCGTGGTTGGCGTAGTCGCGCTGCCAGACCCGCTCGGTCTTGAGGCTTAGGAAGAAGCGCTCCATGACAGCGTTGTCCCAGCAGTTGCCTTTGCGACTCATGCTGCCGACTAGAGCGTGGCGCGCCAGCAGCGCCTGGTGCAGCGCGCTGGCGTACTGGCTTCCACGGTCGGAATGAACAATCAGCCCTGGCGCGGGGCGGCGCTGCGCGATGGCCAACTGCAGCGCCGCGCACACCAACTCGGCATGCATGGTCGGCGCCATCGCCCAGCCCACGACTTTGCGGGCGTACAGGTCCAGCACCACGGCCAAGTACAGCCAGCCACTGCGTGTGCGGATGTAGGTGATGTCGCTCACCCAGGCCTGGTTGGGGCTGCTCGGGTTGAAGCGGCGCGCCAGCACGTTGTCCGAGACCGGCAGCGCATGACTGCTATCGGTGGTGTGAACGAACTTGCGCCGCCACAGGGTCCGCAACCTGTTTTCACGCATCAAACGCCGTACGCGGTAACGCCCGATGTGCAGCCCCTGAGCACGCAGTACCGCGCCAAGGCGACGGCTGCCATAGACCTTGCCGCTGGCGGCAAACTCGGCCTTCAATTGCGTGCTGACCAAGCAGGCCTTGGGCGCAATTTTGGCGCGCTGGCGGGCACCGTAATAGCCCGAACGGCTGACACCCAGAACACGGCATAGCCGCTCAACGGTGACGGCCTTCTTGTGCAACTGCTCGACGAACTGGTAGCTCATCGAAGCTCGCGGGCAAAGAAGGCCGATGCTTTTTTTAGGATATCTACGTCGCCGCGCAGTTGCTTGTTCTCGGCCTCCAACTGGCGGATGCGTTGCTGCTCGACGGTGAGCGGTTTGCCGATGCCGGGGCGGCCTGCGGCCTCTTCATCGGCTTGCGCCAGCCAGCGCCGTACGGCCGTCTCGCCGAGCTTCAGGTCGCGGCAAACCTCAATCACGCTCAAGCCCTGCTCGCGAATCATCTGCACGACTTGCAGCTTGAACTCCGCGTTGAATGTTCGTCTTTGCTTCTTGGTCATATTTCTCGTCCAGGTGGATTCCACCTATCGAGGTGT